>CAYZXK010000153.1:0-13289 GCA_964482395.1 uncultured Planctomycetales bacterium
GATCAGGAAGTACATGGGCAGCAGCATGACTTCCCAGAAGATGTAGAACAGGAAGAAGTCCAGGGCGCGAACACGCCCAGCATGCCGGTTTCCAGCAGCAGGAACAGGCAAAAGTACCCGCGGGCGCCGCGGCTGACGTGCCAGTGCTCGAAGTTCCAGCTCCCCAGGCAGGCCAGGAAGGTGATGAGGGTCGTAAGGAGGATTAGCGGCAGGCTCAGACCGTCAAGACCCACGAAGTATTCGATGGCCGACGCGCTGCTGCCCTGACCCAGGCGAATCCAGGTCAGCTTGGTGACTTCATAGAGTTTGTGACCATACCCGTCCCCGAAGATGCCGGCCTGGCCGATCTCCCACCAGGCGAAGTGCCGTAGCAGGCCCAGCGAGAGCCCCAGGGTCACGGCCGTGGTCAGCACCGCGATCAGCTTGACCATGCGGGTGGTCGGGACGATCAGGCACAGCACGGCCCCGATTACCGGTGCGAAGATGATCCAGTTGAGCAGGTTTCCGTGTTCCATAAGCGCTCCACCGGGTGGGCCTCGCCCACCCTCCGCATTTACCAGTCACGCCAATCGACGGCGGTCATGGTCCACCCTACGTCAGTGCCATCCAGAGCACCACCACGGTGAGCCCGCCGGCGGCGAACAGGACGTAATTCCGCACGCGGCCGCTTTGCGGGCGGCGTACCAGGCCGCCCAGGCTCAAGGTGGTGTCGGCCAGCCCGTTGACTGCCCCGTCCACCAGGCCCTGGTCCAGCACGATCCCGCTGAACGCGGACAGCCGCTCGGTGATCCGGGCCGACAGGTTCACCAGACCGTCGACCACGTAATTGTCAAACGCGTAGCTGATCCTCTTGAGGGCGTGCACCCCGCCCACCAGCATGGCCCCGTATAGCTCGTCGAAGTAGAACTTATGTACCAACAGCGTGTGCAGCGGCCGCAGGGCGGCGGCGATCCGGCTGGCCAACTCCAGTCCGCGCCGGTAGATCAGTCCCGCGACCACAAAGCCCACCGCGAAGGCGAAGCCGACCGCCGGCACCAGTGCTCGATGCGCCGCATGGTCGATCGCGGCCCGGCTGCCTTCCGTCGTTGCAGTTTGGCCGTCAAAGACGGCAGTCAGAAAAGGCGCCGGGGCGGCCTGAGCCACCATCGGGCGGAACAGCAGGTAGCTGGAGACCACGGTCCCGATGGCCAGTGCCACCAATGGCAGATACATCAGCGGCGACTCGTGGGCGTGCTCGTACACGTGGTGGTCGCGTGGCCGGCCCATGAAGGTCAGCCACCAGGCCCGCATCATGTAGAAGGGCGTCACGTAGGCAATTGCGACCGGAATCCAGAACAGCCACGAAGGCAGGTGCCGCGCCGGCTCGTGCGGCGTATGAGCCCCGAGCGCCAGCGAGGGGTCGGCGGCCGCGTGAACTTGCTGGCCCGCCGCTTCTGCTCCGGCTTCTGATACGCCGGCGTGCTCGGCCCCGTACACCCGATGCCAGGCCACCGCGAGAATCTCATCCTTGCTGAAGAATCCGCCCAGCCCGAGGTGGGTCATGGGGATGCCGGCGCCGGCGATGGCCAGCACGCCGACCAGGAAGGTGCCGCAGGTGACGGGCATTTTCCGCCACAGGCCGCCCAGCTTGCGCAGGTCCTGCTCATGGTGGCAGCCCTCGATCACCTGGCCGGAGCCGAGGAACATCAGGGCTTTGAAGAACGCGTGGGTCAGCAGGTGGAACAAAGCCCCGATCCAGGCCCCGACCCCCATGCCCAGCATCATGTAGCCGAGCTGGCTGATCGTGCTGTAAGCCAGCACGCGCTTGATATCGGTCTGGACGATCGCGACCAGGGCCGCGATGGTCAGCGTAATGCAGCCGATCACCGCGACGAAGAGCTGGGCGGCCGGCGTCAACAATACGAAGATGCGGGCGGTCAGGTAGACGCCGGCGGCGACCATGGTGGCCGCGTGGATCAGGGCCGAGACTGGAGTCGGGCCTTCCATCGCGTCCGGCAGCCACACGTGCAGCGGGAATTGGGCCGATTTGCCGATCGCGCCGCAGAACAGCAACACGCCCATCCAGGTTGCCAGGCTGACGCCCAGGAAGCTGCGGCTGAACAGCTCACCGCCGGTCTGCCACTGGTGGTGGAAGTTCCGGGCCGCCCCGGCCAGCGAGAGGTCGCCCAGGAACAGGAACACCACACCCAGGCCGATGATGAAGCCGAAGTCGCCCACCCGATTGGTCACGAAAGCCTTGATGCCGGCATCCGAGGCGCTCTTCTTGTGGAAGTAGTAGCCGATCAGCAGATACGAGCACAGCCCGACCAGCTCCCAGGCGATGAAGAGCAGCAGCAGGCTGTCGGCGACCACCAGCAGGAGCATGCTGAAGCAGAACAGCGAGAGGTAGGCGAAGAAGCGGTGGAACTTGCTGATCCCGTCGATCTGGTCGCTGGTGCCGGCCATGTAGCCCAGGCTGAACACGAAGATGCAGGTGCTGACCAGCGCCACCATGAAAAACATGATCAGGGTCAGGCTGTCCAGGTTGATTCCCAGCGTGATCGGCACGGTCCCCAGCGTGGCCCATAGGTAGGGTCCGGTGCGGGCGGCCTGCCGGCCGGCCTCGTCCATCCCGTGCCACTGCACCAGGGCGACGGCCGCCAGGACGGTGCTGGTGGCGATAGCCAGCACTGCTACCCAACCGGCCAGCGGCTTACCCAGCCGCGATCCCAGCAGGGCCAAAAGCACAAAGCTCGCCAGGGGGATCAGGACGCCGCTAATCAGAAGCAATTCAATCTGCGACATCTTGTTGCCTGTTGTGCCGGACGATTCGCCGGGCGCTGTCGTTCAACGGTCCGCTCTCGCAGCGACCGCCGGAGTCCAATCCGGCGCCTGAGGGGCCGAGATAGGAATCTCGGCCGCTACCCGCGCAGTTTGTCGCCCGCGTCCGCGTCAATCGTGGCCAGGCTCCGGTAGTAGTTCACGAAGATCGCGATGGCGATCGCGGCTTCCGCAGCCGCCAGCAGGATCACGAACAGCGTTACAATCTGGCCGTCGAGGCGCCCGATCGCGTAGCGCGACAGGGCGACGAAGTTCAGGCCGGCGGCGTTCAGCACGAGTTCGGCCCCGATCAGGATGCCCACTGCGTTCCGCTTGGTGGCCATGACCGCCAGGCCGCAGCAGAACATGATCGCGGCCAGCACCAGGTAGTGAGACAAGCCGACGGTCAACATTTCTTGGCACCTTGTCGCAGCGGGGCCGCCAGATAGGCCGCCCCGACCATCACCGCCAGCAGCAGCACGCTGGCCAGCTCGAACGGCAGCAGGTAATCGGTCAGCAACGCTTGCCCGATTTCTCGGACGCTGTAGGCGGTCGGTGGCGGCGCTGCCGGCCAGGTGGTCTGAAGCAGGATGGCGACCAGACCGACCAGCAGGGCGGCACAGACCAGCCAGGCCAGGGCGGTCTCGCCTGGTCGCGGACGCAGCTTCTGGCCGTATACCCGGCTGGTGAGCATTACGCCGAAGACGATCACGACCAGTGTCCCGCCGGCGTAGACGATCAACTGGATGACGCCCAGGAAGTTCGCGGCCATCAGGAAGTACAGGAGTGCGACGGCCGCCAGCGCTGCGAGCAGGCAGAGTGCCATGCGGACGATGTTGGTGGCGATTACGCAGCCCAGGGCAGCCAGGGTAGCCGCGGCGGCCAGGACGTAAAACGCGACCGCGTTTCCCGGGGTGGCTGATGGGTCAGCTCCGGGCGGGTCGGCGGTCGGCTGCCCTAGAGCGACGGCGGTACAGGCCAGGATCGCAAACACCGCCGGCAGGAGTTTGAGCCTACTTGCAACCTTGGTCACCGGTTGTTGCCTCCCGAGATCAGGCTCCGGGCAGATGGTCGACGGCCAGCTCGCCGACCAGCCGCCGACGGTTCAGGTACCCATAGGCGATGATTCCGACGGTCGTCAGCAGCGTGAGCAGACCGATCGCCGTCAGGATTACGTTCACGATCCAAGCCAGGCGGCCGCCGGGCGAAACCAGCAGCTCCCAGACCGCATTGCCCAGCAGTGCGATCATGGCCAGCGGTAGCATCACCTGTACGCAGGCATGCATGACCTGGTCCAGCCGGATACGCGGCAAGGTCCAGCGCAGCCAGAGCTGCACGTAGAACAGACAGAAGCCTTTGAACACGAACCACAGCGGCCCGCCGAAGAGGACGCCGTGCAACGCCCGTTGCCAAAGAGGTCCCTGACGCCAGGGCTCACCCCAATGGGCCGGGAGCGGCGAATGCCAGGCCCCGAAGAACAGGATGACTCCCAGGGCGGCGACCGCGAACATCTCGGCGTATTCGGCGAAGAAGAACAGGGCCCAGCGGAATCCGCTGTATTCGGTGAGGTAGCCGGCGACCAGCTCGCTTTCCGCCTCCGGTAGATCGAACGGTGCCCGCTTGCACTCTGCCAGCGTGGCGGTGAAGAACAGGATGGCCGCCGCCAGCAGGAAGGGGTTCTGGAAGGCCAGCCAGGTGTGGAAGCCGCCGGCCTGAAGCTGGCCGATGGTAGTCAGCCGCAGGGTGCCGGCGGACATGACCGGGATGAGCAGGCAGAAGCCGAGCGGGATTTCGTAGGAGATCATCTGGCAGGCTTCGCGCATGGCTCCCAGGGTGCTCCATTTGTTGTTGGAGGCCCAGCCGGCCAGCAACACGCCCAGCACGCCGACGGCCAGCATCGCGAACACGAACAGCAGGCCCACGTCCAGATCGCGACCGACCCATGCCGCGCTGAACGGCAGGGCTACAAACAACACCACCGCTGGCGGCCAGGAGACGTAGACGGCCAGCCGGTAAAGCACGCGGTCGGCTCCGGCCAGGAATACGTCCTCCTTCTGGATCAGCTTGAGGCCGTCGGCCATGGACTGAGCCCAGCCGTGCCAGCCGCCGACGCGCATCGGTCCCAGCCGGCTCTGCATCCGGCCGGCGACTTTCCGTTCCCACCAGATTCCGAACGCGCCGACAATAGAGACGAAGCCCAGCACGCCCAGGGCGGCCAGTACGTCGCGGGTGAGCCGGAATTGGAGCGGCCAGAGGACGTAGGCGCTCAGGGCGGCCCAGCCGCGGCCGGTGGCCGGAGCGCCGGTCAGATGCGCTTCGATTTCGGCCGCCGCGAGGAATGGGGTTCCCGGATTGTCTGACTGTGCCCGGAGAGCGTCGACCCGCTGGTACAGCAGGCTGGGTGCCCAGGCAAGCAAGATGATGCCGACCAGACTCACGATGAAGATCGGGAAGGCCATCCGGAGCAGAATCCGGCCGACCAGGTGGCTGAATTGGATCGCCACGGCGGCGCCGAGGCAGCAGAGGGCCAGAAGCAGGGCGGTTGCGGTAGCCAGTGTGGACAACAGATACGGGACGCCGGTCAGCCGAGTGGCAAGCACCCACAGCAAGGCGGTGAGGATCGCGAGTAGCACCGCGATTGCCAGGAAGGCGCGGACGGCGCGTGGTTTGGCGTCTGGGGACCAGCGGGATCGGAGGGCGTCCTCAGCGGTGAATCGGGTCATACTCTTGTAGGGCGGGCACCGCCCACCGTTTCTCTCACGCGGGGTGGGCGTTGCCCACCGCGTCTCCTACCGGTCTACCTCTCCCATGACGACATCGATGCTCCCGATGATGGCCGCGATGTCGGCCACCAGCACTTGGCGGCAGACCAGCGGGGCGATTGACAGATTGCAGAATGACGGACCGCGGATTTTCACGCGTCGCGGCACCGCCTGTCCATCGCCGACCACCAGGAATCCGATCTGCCCGCGGGCACCTTCGGTTTCGACGTAGACCTCGCCGGCCGGCAGCTTGAGCACTCGCGGCACTTTCGCGCGTACCGGCCCGGCGGGCAGTTGCTCCAAGCATTGCCGGATGATCCTCACCGACTGCTTCATTTCCTGCATGCGGACGAAGTAGCGGTTCCAGGAGTCGCCGACCACCACCTCCCGCGGAATGCCGTCGGAGCCGCCCGCCAGGCCGACCGGGATGTCGAACTCGAAGCGGTCGTAGATTTCGTAGGGCACGCACTTGCGCAGGTCCCATTTCACGCCGCTGCCACGCAGGCAGGGGCCGGTCAGGCCGTAAGCGATGGCGTCGGCCGCCGAGATGACGCCCACGCCGGCGGTGCGCTTCACGAAGATCTGGTTGAAGCTGAGCAGGTCGTTGTACTCGTCGATCTTCGGCTCGAAGTAGTCCAGGAAGCGTGTGCAGCGTTCGACCCAGCCGTCGGGAATATCCTGCGTGACGCCGCCGATCGACAGGTAGCTGTAAGTCAGCCGGGCGCCGCAGGCCTGCTCGAACAAGTCCAGGATGTACTCGCGCTCGCGGAATCCGTAAAGAAACGGCGTAAACGCCCCCATGTCCAGGCCGTAGGAGCCGAAGGAGACCAGGTGCGACGCGATCCGGTTCAGCTCGCACATGATCACCCGCAGGTAGCGGGCCCGCTCGGGCACTTCCATTCCGACCAGCTTCTCGATGGCCAGCGAGTACGCGTGGTTGTTGTTCATCGCCGCCAGGTAGTCCAGCCGATCCGTAATCGGAATGAACTGCACCGGCGTGAGATTCTCCCCCAGCTTTTCGGCACAGCGATGCAGGTAGCCGATGTGCGGCGTACATTCCAGCACCAGCTCGCCGTCGGTCCGCAGCATCAGTCGGAGCACGCCGTGCGTGGAGGGGTGCTGCGGCCCCATATTGATCAGCATTTCCTCGGTGCGGATCTCGCCCGGCCCGACGCGGTCGGCGTCGGCGAGCGGCTCCGGCGGGCTGGAGAGAACCGGGTCTACCATTGGCAGACGAAGCTCCAAGAAACAGTAATAAGTTGATAAGGTGATAAGGTGATAAAGGGGGAGGACCACAGACTTGCCCCGACGCGCCGTGATCGACCGATTCTTATCACTTTGTCACCTTATCGCCGCTGCTGGCCTCTGCGGTTGCTGCCGGAATGCCCTGGTATTCTTTGGGGAACTCATAGTCTTTGCGTAACGGATGGCCCGCCCAGTCGTCGGGGCAGAGAATCCGCCGCGGGTCCGGATGCTGGTCGAACTCCACCCCGAGCAGGTCGTACGCCTCGCGCTCGTGCCAGTTGGCGGTCGGCCAGATGTCCGCGACCGACCGCACGCGCCCGCCGTCGCGCGGCACCCGCACCCGCACGGCGAAACTGCCGCAGTTCTCCCAAAGGCCCGGACCGGCGGGCGGTCGCAGCGAGATCAGGTCGTAGACCAGCTCGATCTGCGGCTCGGGGTGCAGGTCCACAGCGCTGATCAGCCGGAGCATGTTCATGGCCAGTCGCGGATCGTCTCGCAAAAACCGAGCAATCTGGGGCCAGGCCTGCGCCGTCACGGTCACCGAGGGGTGCAGCCCGTCGCTCATATCGGCGATGACCGCGTCGGGGAACTGGTTCTTGAGTAGCTCGGCGATCTCCTTCGGCGTCGGCATCCGCGATCACACTCGCTTCGCGATCGTTTCCTGGCGTATTTTGTCCTGGAGCCGCATCAGGCCTTCGATCAGCGACTCCGGCCGCGGCGGGCAGCCGGGGATGTACACATCCACCGGAACGATCAGGTCCACGCCCTTGACGACGTGATAGCCGTACTTGCAGTAGGGCCCGCCGCCGATGGTGCACGCCCCCATGGCCATCACGTACTTCGGCTCCGGCATCTGGTTGTACAGCCGGACGATGCGGGAGGCCATCTTGAACGTGACCGTCCCCGCCACGATCATCAGGTCGGCCTGCCGCGGCGTGGCCCGAAATGCTCCAGCCCCAAACCGATCCAGATCGAATCGCGAAGCCCCCGCCGCCATCATCTCGATCGCGCAGCAGGCCAGCCCGAAGGTCATGGGCCAGATGCTGCCCTGCCGGGCCCAGTTCAGGGCCCAGTCTACCGAGGTGATGATGAAGTTCTCCTCGAACCGGTTCTGAATCCAGCCCATACAATTGCTTTCAATGACGCCCGACAGCCGGGCGCCGGGGCTCGCCAACTAGGGTGCCGACGGCGCGGTCACGGACGACTGACCTTTGCTCGTGTTGACGATGCGCACCCAGTTCAAATACCCGAATCGCCACAGGTAGACGAAACCCACCACGATGACGGCGAAGAAGAACAGCATGTCCCACAACGCGGCCAGGCGGACGGATTGGTCCGCCGGCGTCGAGCCGTCGGCGGCGCCGCTGCCGAAAACGACGGCCCAGGGATAGAACAGCGCCAACTCGACGTCGAAGATCACGAAGACCAGCGCCACCACGTAGAAGCGCAGGTCGAATTGGACCCAGGCCGGGCCGACCGGCACTTCGCCGCACTCGTAAGCCGAATCCTTGTCCGGGTTCCGGGCCCGCGGCCGCAGCAGTTTGCCGAATAGCAGTGCTCCGAAGGCCAGCCCGAAGGCGGCCAGCGCGAACAGACCGACCGCTTGAAGCAGCGAGACTCCTCCCTCACTCACTACCCAGGCTCCTCGCCACACGCCTGCCACCTCCTCCAGGTCACCGGTCGCGGAGAAAGCCTCGCTCACCGGGAAGGTCGGCGTAGATTAGATGCTGTAGCCGTCAGCTTCAAGTGCTACGCGAAGTCTCCTTCGGGCACGCCTTACGGCCCACCGGCCGCGGGGCTGTCCGAGCTGGGCGCGGGCTTGGAGACCGGCTGTTCGGTCAGGGCTTTGAGCATTTCCTCTCGGTGTGGCCGTCCGGCCTCGATGAGGCTGTCCTTCATCCTGCGGGCCCACTCCGGGAGCCGCTCCTTCCGCATCCACAGCGGCAGCGGCGTACGCAGCCCCTGCTTGGCCAGCTCGGTGAATTCAACGATCGCATCTTTGCGTTCATATCCGGCTAGGTCATGCAGCGGCCCCATCTTGATGCACTGGGTCGGGCAGGGCTCGCAACACAGACCGCAGAACATGCATTTGGAGTAATCCACGGCCCAGCGCACCATGGCACCGCCACGCGAGATGCCGGTCGCCTTGTCCAGTTTTCGCGGACCGCTGGTTTCGATGTAGATGCAGTCCACCGGGCAGGCCCGCGCGCAAGCCTGGCACGCACTGCACCGCTCGATCTCGTACCAGTGGAAACCGCGCCACCGCGGTTGGGTTGTGGGTGGCCGAGTGGGGTACTGGACGGTCACGGTCCGGGCGAAGCAGTACTTCAGCGTGATCCGCATTCCAATCAGGATGGTCTTCAGCGATTGGTAGACCAGGCGGGCGGCTTTCACCATCCCATGGGCCTCCTGCAACCCGTTGGCCACCGTTGCCGCAAACACCCGCCGCGGCCCGGCTCCGTGCAATTGGGCATGATGGAGAAGCTCCTTAGAGCTACACTCGGCCTGCGCGCCTGCCGAAGCAGGGAGCTGTTCCCCCACCCGACCGGTTCGATGCCGCACCCGGTGGCCCCCGAGCGTGCTCCATCCTCTTGGCGACTGCGCATGTTGTGGAGAATGATAGCGTCGCCGCCTGGTTGGTTCTACCTTAGGACCCCGTTGGAAAAAAACGGCTGCTTTCGAGCAGCAATCCGGCCCGCGGCGACCAGCGCCGCCCTGCGGCGAGGTGCCTGTCCCTCTTCGAGGGTTCTTAGGCGGTATCCAGAGGGGGGTTGAGCCCCGAAGTGGTCGGAGCCTCGACCGTGCCCCAAGAGATCGGAGCAGCGACGGGCACCGGAAGGGCAAGGCGTCCGGCCTTCATTCGCCCGGGAAGCCCCGAAGCGATCGCAACCCCGGCGGTCATGGGGGCCTGGGGCCCGCGCTCAACGGTCTGGACATGGCCGGCGCGTCAGGGCGCGCGGTCTAAGTATTCAGCTTTGGGCCGCCGCCCGGGCCGGGCCACGCGCCGGATCGCGTGCCTGTCTTTGCGGGCGGGGGCGATGGGTTATCGGTCCCGGGCGGTTGTCGTAATCGGTTCCGAGAAGGATTGATGGACTGAGCGGCCGGGAGTACAATGGTTTTCGGAACCGCTCCCGGCTACCCGGTCTATTGGCCCGGGGCCGTTGGTGCAATCAGGGCTCAGCTCATGGTAACTTCGCAGCACGTTATTGGCCGTAGGTCCTTTAGTTCGCCGCTGTGTGCTGGCCGCCGACCGGCACTTAACGCATGTTTATTGACCGTCTTAGGACCGTGTTTGGCGCCTCTGCTTGGTTCAGTAGTGGCGTTCGGCCAGGCTTGTGACTTGGAGTGGTCGGACCAGTTTCCGGCCGGGACGCTGGACGGGATCGTTCACGGAATGGCGGTCTTCGACGAGGACGACATCGGCCCTAACCCACCGGCCCTCTTTGTGGGGGGAAGTTTCACGGTGGCCGGCGGCGTCCCGGTCAACCGGATCGCCAAGTGGGATGGAACGAGCTGGTCGGCCCTAGACATCGGCATGGGCAGCACCGTCTTTGCTCTTTGCGTCTTCGACGATGACGGTGACGGGCCTCACCCGCCGTTGCTTTACGCCGCCGGCAACTTCACCTGGGCAGGGCAGTCGTCGGCCAATTACATCGCGTGTTGGGACGGAGCCTGCTGGTCGGAGGTGGGGGGCGGGCTGAACGGGGTGGCGTACGCCCTGGCCGTGTTCGACCCGGACGGTGACGGGCCGATTGCGCCCGCGCTGTACGTCGGGGGCATGTTCACTGTCGCGGGCAGCGTTGGCGCCAACCGAATTGCCAGATGGGACGGCCTGAACTGGTCGGCAGTCGGCGGCGGTATGAACAATTACGTGGATGCACTCTGTGTTTATGACCAGGATGGCAATGGTCCATTGCCGCCGGCGCTCTTTGCGGGCGGGGGATTCACAATGGCCGGCAGTGTCGGAGCCCGTCGCGTCGCCCGCTGGAATGGCATGTCCTGGTCCCCGCTGAAGGCCGCCCCGAATGAAGACGATGGTGTGAACGACATTGTCTGCAAGCTGACCGTCTTCGATGACGACGCGGACGGTCCCAATCCGCCGTCCCTGTACCTGGGTGGCTACTTCACCACTGCCGGATCGATCGAGGCCAACCGCATTGTTCGCTGGAACGGTCAAAGCTGGTCGCCGTTGGGCTCGGGCCTGGACAATGCCGTCTGGAGCCTGGAGGTTTTCGACCCCGACGGCAGCGGCACCGAGCTTCCCGCTCTGTACGTCGGCGGCACCTTCAGCACCGCGGGCGGAGCGAGCATCCAGAACATTGCCAGATGGAATGGCAGCAACTGGTCTGCCGTTGGGGGTGGGGTGGATGACAGCGTTCGGGTGATGACCGTTTTCGACGACGACGCGGCCGGCCCCTACTTGCCGGCCCTCTACGTCGGGGGCAGCTTCACTTCGGCCGGCGGAATCCCCTCCGACGGGATCGCCCGCTGGGGCTGCCCGCTGAGCGCCTGTCCGCCGGTGATTGCCACCCAGCCGCAGAGCCTCACCGTTTGCGAGGGCAACAGCGCCACCTTCACAGTCTGGGCCTGGGGCAGCCGCCCGCTTTCGTATCAGTGGCGAAAGAACGGGCAACCGATCGATGGAGCGACCGATCACTCTTACACCATCGAGGCCGTCGGCCCTCCGGACGCCGGTCTCTACGACGTCGTCGTGAGCAACGGCTACGGCACAGTGACCAGTGACTCGGCTACGCTTAGCCTGGCCGCGCCCGCCACGATCGTCGAGCAGCCCGTCTCGCAGACCGCTTGCGTCGGAGGCACCGCGACCTTCACGGTGGTCGCGGCCGGCCAGCCCCCACTCCACTACCAGTGGTACCGCAACGGGGCCGTCATCTTCGGGGCCACCGGGAGCAGCTATACCATCGACCCGGTGAAGCCTACCAGCGGCGGAAACTATCAGGTCGTCGTCTGGAACGCCTGCGCCAGTGTCACCAGCATCGTAGCCACTTTGACGCTGGATACCGGTCCGACCATCACATCGCAGCCGCAATCGCAGCAGGTCTGCGTTGGCCTGCCGGTCACATTCACAGTCCAGGCCAGTGGCTCGCCGCCGTTGGCGTACCTGTGGTTCAAGGACGGCGACGCCATCCAGGGTGCCACCAGCAGCAGCTACACGATCGCGTCGGTCGGCCCGCAGCACGCCGGTCAGTATCGGGTCCAGGTTAACAGCAGTTGCGGGACGGTCTTGAGTGAGCCGGCGACCCTGACGGTTCATACCGGCCCGGGCGTGCTTCAGCAGCCGGCGTCCCAGGCGGTGTGCGAAGGGGCGGCGGTCGGCTTCGAAGTTACCGCCAGCGGCTTGGAGCCCCTGACTTACCAGTGGCGCAAGGATGGCCAGCCAATTGATGGGGCCACCGGCTCGACCTACCTGATCCCCGAGGCAACCGGCGCTTCGGGAGGCGCTTATGATGTCGTTGTCACGGATGCTTGCGGCTCAATCACCAGTTCCACGGCGGTCTTGACTGTCCAGACCGGCCCGGCGATTGTCGACCAGCCGGTCTCGCTGTCGGTCTGTGAGGGCGGCTTAGCCGAGTTCTCCGTAACCGCCACCGGCTCGGTCCCCTTCACCTACCAGTGGTTCAAGGACGAACTCCCGATCGCCGGTGCAACGGCCTCCAGTTACACGATCGCCCCAGTCAGGGCGGTCGATTCCGGCAGCTATAAAGTGACGGTCGCTAACCCGTGCGGCGTGGCGACCAGCGCCGCCGCTGCGCTTACTGTCCAGCTCCCGCCGGCAATCGCCATGCAACCGCAGTCGCAGGAGGTATGCACTGGTTTGCAAGTCGTGTTCAGCGTCGTAGCCGAGGGCACTGGGCCGTTGACGTATCAGTGGCGCAAGGATGGGCAGGAAATGCCCGGTCAGGTCGGCTCGTCATTGACTATTGACTCGGCCACTGCCGGTGACGTGGGCCAGTACGACGTGCTGGTCAGTGGGCCGTGCGGCGTGGTAGCCAGCCAGGCGGCCGCGCTTGTTGTCCACGCCGGGCCGACCATCCTGGCGCAGCCCCAGTCACAGAGCGCGTGCCCCGGGGTGGCGGTGACCTTCAGTGTCACCGCCGGCTCGTCGCAACCCCTGACTTACCAATGGTACAAGGATGGAGCGCAGATTCCGGGGGCGGTCGATAGCTCCTACACGATCGACGCGGTCACCCCTGACGACGTGGGCGACTACACGGTCGCGGTCCATAGCCCATGTGGCTCGGTAGTCAGCGAGCCGGCGACGCTGGTCCTGGAATCCGGTCCGAGCATTGGTCAGCAGCCGGCTGGGCAGGGGGTGTGTGTCGGCCAGTCGGTGACCTTCTCCGTGGAAGCCAGCGGTGTGCCGCCGCTGAACTACCAGTGGTATAAGGACGCGGCCCCGCTGCCGGGGGCGACTTCGTCCACCTACATTATTGATATTGCGGGCCACGTCGACGCTGGCAC
>CAYZXK010000154.1:0-43231 GCA_964482395.1 uncultured Planctomycetales bacterium
GCATCGACGCCCTGGTGACCGCCCCGATCTGCAAGCAAAGCTGGCATCTGGCCAACCATCGCTACCAGGGGCACACCGACTTCCTGGCCCGCTTTTTCGAGGCCCGTCGCGTCAACATGCTGTTTGTGGCCGGGCGGCTGCGAGTGGCTCTGGCGTCCGACCATGTGCCGCTTTTCGAGTTGCGCAACCGCTTCACGATCGGCCTGGTGCACCAGCCCATCGACCTGCTGGACCAGGCTTTGCGGGACTGGTTCGGAATCGAGCAGCCGCACATCGGGGTGCTGGGACTGAACCCCCATGCGGGCGAGGGTGGCGTGCTGGGCGACGAAGAGCAGCGGATCATCGAGCCGGCCATCTCCCTGGCCCGCAATGCCAACATCCGCGTCACCGGCCCGCTGCCTCCCGACACAGCCTTCATCCCCGAGGTGGCCAGCCGCTTCGATGGGCTGGTCGCGATGTATCACGACCAGGGCCTGATCCCGGTGAAGATGCGGGCCTTCAATCGAGCGGTGCAAGTGACGC
Organism: uncultured Planctomycetales bacterium; assembly: GCA_964482395.1. Lineage (GTDB taxonomy): Bacteria > Planctomycetota > Phycisphaerae > UBA1845 > Fen-1342 > CAYZXK01. The sequence goes on from CAYZXK010000154.1 coordinate 523, forward strand.
TGGGTATCGATGCCATCCGTACCAGCCCCGACCACGGCACGGCTTTTGACATCGCCGGCAAGAACCGGGCCGACCCGGGCAGCCTGCGGGCGGCCATCGAACTGGCCATCGAACTGGCTGCGGCCCGCCAGCAGCGACTGGCAATCGCCGAATCGACCGGCTGACCCGCGTGGTCCTCACCCCCCGATTGCAAGCTCACTCCGAGCAGGCCGTCCCGGCTTGGGACGCGGATCGGCAGGGCAAGCTTCAGCCCCGGGTGCCGGTCACGCCCTGGCACCCGGCGGGACGGCGCTGCGGTTTCTCACGAGATCCCGCGTCAGGGTTCTTCAAGCTAGGCGAACAACTGCGGCACGTATTCGATGAACGCCCGCACGGTGGTCGCGGTTTCCTCTTCCTGGGTCATCAAAGACTGGATGAAAGCCTCGATGAACGTGCTGGCCAGGTCGGTCATTGCTGTCCCGACGCCGGTCAGAACCGTCTCGCGGACCGCCGGGTCGCACGCGCCCAACGCCAGCAGACCGCCCCCGCTTGCGATGCTGAGCAACCACAATCGACCACGCCTAAGCCAGCTCCGCATATCGGTCTCCTTCCTGGCCGGCTTTTCCGGCCGGCCGCCCGCGGGTCATTCCGCATCTACCTCGCTGCGCCCGCCGCGCGGCGATTTATTCTACAACAGCTTATCGGTCAGTCCGACAGCCGGGTTTCGGCTGCCGATCACAAGCAGCTTATTCCGGCGGCGGGCTGTCGGGCGAGTCGGGCTCCGAAGGCGGCTCTTCCGGCGGCGCAGGCGGACTGGGCGGAGGCTGAGGCGGCTTGCGGCTGGGTCGAGCCGGCTTGGCCGGGGACGGCTGCCCGGGACCGCTCTGCTGGGCCGCTTGACGCTGGGCCCGGGTCGGCAGCCGCTCCAACCGCGGCTTGAGCTGCTTCTCGAAGATCTCGTTGATCGGCGCCAGCAGCTTGTTGCGCTGCTCGTTGATCTCCGACAGCTCCTTGATCTTGTCCTTGCCGCCCTCCTTCGACTGCCCCAGGTCGGTCAGTTTCCGATCCAGTTGTTCCAGTTCCGACTTGCACCGCTGAATGTGCCGGTTGGCCTGATCCTGGCAGTCCTTCAGGATCGCATTGGCTCGCTGGGTCTGCGCCTCGTCGAGCCGGTACCTTTGGATGAATTCTCGGACGTACGCCTCCCATTGGCTCTCGAATTCGGTGCCGCCCGGGACTGATCCGGGACCCCTGGCCGGCGTGCGGCCGGAAAGGCCGGGGCCACCGCTTTCCGGTTTGCCGGACTCGCCCGGAGAACGGGCCGCGCCTTTTCTCAACTTCGGACGGGCCGGCGCGGCGGGCGCAGGTGGTGACGCGGGCACCGGTTGCAATTGGCCCTCCCCGGCCGGCCGGTCAGCCGGAGTCGGTTCAGGAGGCGCCGGCTGGGCAGTCGGGGGAGGTGCCTGCCCGGCTTCAGCCGTCCGGGCGATCGCCTGGGCGGGCAGCGGCATCCGGGCGGTGGGATTTCGGGGCACCTGGCGAGCCGGCCCGCGCCGAAACTCCTCCAGATCCATCTGCCCGGATACGATCCGCTGCAACTGGTCCTCGGTGGTCGCAAAGCTTTCGAGCATCTCCCGCAGGTCCTCGTCGTGGATCTTGCGCTGTTCCTCGGTGAGAATCCCGCGCCACTCGTTGTTGCCCTCGATTATCAGTTGCTTGGCCTCCTGATAGAGCGGCAAAGCCCGCTTGCCCCACTCGATCAGCTCCTGCGGCTCCATCTGGCCCCCGGTACGGACCTCGACCAGCCGGTCCACCAGATCGAACAGTTCCTCGCGATGTTTGGCCAGGAACGCGTCGGTCCGCTGGCGCAAGAAAGCCTGGGTATAGGCGTCCTGCTCCTCGCTCAGGTTATAGCGGCGGGCCAGAAACCGGGCGTGGTTGTCGATCAGGGCGTCAATGTTGAGAAGTCGACTGTAGCTGGGCCGGGCGAGTTCGTTCTGAGCCCAGGCCGGCACAACCACGGCCAGCCCCAAGAATCCCAGCAACGGTGTCAGAATCCGGTTTCGCGTTTGCATGCCGCCGACTCCAGCTTCGATGCCCCATTACCCACGATGGCGCTTCAGCTTACCTCCATCGGTATTATAAGGTATGCTCAGGAGCCGGTTGCAGTCGGCAGCCGGCCCGGATTCGTGGAAACCAATGCTGGAACCGCTTCCAGAGCCCCGAGCCTGCATATTCGACCTGGATGGCACCTTGGTCGATTCACTGCGCGACATCGGGGAGTCGCTCAACTTCTGTCTGGATTTGCTCGGGCTGCCCACCCACCCAATCGACAACTACCGCTATATGGTGGGCGAAGGGGTGCCACGCCTGTGCCAGCGGGCCCTGGGCCAGAGCCACCCGCACCTGGTCGAACGCCTGGCCGAACTGGTGCGACCGGTCTACCGGACCCGCATGACCCGCCACACCAGACCCTATCCCGGGATTCCGGAGCTGATCGAACGACTGCGACGACGCGGTATCCGCTTGGGGGTGCTTTCCAACAAGCCGCACGACATGACCGTCCGGGTAGTGCAAACCTTCTGGCCGGATGGCACGTTCGATGCCGTTTGCGGCTACCTCGAAGAGCAGCATCGCAAGCCTTCGCCGTTCTACGTTCACGGCATGTGCCGGGAGTTGGGCGTCGCGCCCAAACAGACCTGGCTCATCGGCGACACCCCGACCGATATTGAGACCGCCCGGGCGGCGGACGCGGTCGGCATCGGCGTGACCTGGGGCTTTCGCACCCGGGCCGACCTGGAAGCCGCGGGCGCCCGCCTGATCATCGACCACCCCGGCCAGCTCCTCGGATCGAACGGTTAGAACCCGGCCGCCGGCTTCCCGCCCAGCCGGACTCATGGTACGCTCATTAGTCCGCGTTGAGGCGTTTCGGGCAGGTAGCGACGGCGCTAGAGCCGAGGGCGGCCGCGACGCTCGACCGGGACCAGGTGAGGTCAGAGATGGCGCGTGATGGAACCAGCTTCGTGTTCGGGGCCGGGGACCGCGGGCGGCTGACGGGAGACGTTCTGCTCGTGCCGCTGATTGCCAAGCCGCAACCGGCGATGGAGTTGGTGGCCCGGCTGGACAAGCTCTGCGATGACGCGGTCTCCGAGCTGTTTGCGGTCAACGCCGTGCGCGAGGAGGTCGGGCACCTGGCACACACCACGCGCGCCGGGGCGTGCCGTCGGGTCTTGGTGATCAGCCTGGGCGAGGCGAAGAAGGTCACTCCGCAGGAAATTCGCCGGGCGGCTGCGGCTGCGGCCCGCTGGCTGATCGCCGAACGGCTGAGCGTGGCTACCTTGTGGCTGGACGGGCTGAGCACCAGCGGCGTGGAAGGGGCGCCGGCCGAGTGGGCCACCGGGATGGCCCTGGCCGGCTTCCGGTTCAATGAGTACAAGGAGCCGGACGAGAAGATCCCGCCCAAAATCCGTGTGCTGGTACGGGCCAACGAGGGAGGCTACGTCGAAAGCGTCATGCCGGCCATCCGCTCGGCCTTGGTGGTGGCGGAGGGGGTGAACTATGCCCGTCGCCTGACCCATCTGCCGGCCAATGTGATCAATCCGGCCACGCTGGCCGCCGAGGCCTGTGCCCTGGCCCGGCAGGCCAAGCTCAAATGCACCGTGCTGGGCGTCCAACAACTCAAGCGGCTGGGCATGAACGGACTGCTGGCGGTCGGTCAGGGAGCCGCTCACCCCTCTTGCCTGATCCAACTCGAGTACCGCGGAGCGCCCAAAACCCGCACCCGGACCGTGCTGGTCGGCAAAGCCATCACCTTCGATACCGGCGGCTATTCCGTCAAGCCGGCCGCCGGCCTGGAGGCCCTGAAGTTCGACAAGGCGGGCGGAGCCGTCGTGCTCGGAGTGCTGAAGGCCGCCAGCGCGCTGAGGCTCCGCTGCAACCTGTTCGGACTGGTGGCGGCGGCTGAGAACGCCATTTCGCATCACGCTTACCGCCCGGGCGACGTCTTGAAGCTGATGAGCGGAAAGACCGTCGAGGTGGTCAGCACCGACGCCGAGGGCCGTCTGGTCCTGGCCGACGCCCTCACTTACGCCCAGAAGCAGCTCCGACCGACCGCTCTGATCGATGTCGCCACGCTGACCGGCGGGATCGGCATCGCGCTGGGCAACGTGGCGGCCGGCATCATGAGCAACGATGATGAGCTGGCCGCCGACCTGGGCGAGGCCGGCCGCCGAACTCATGAGCGCCTCTGGCGCCTGCCCCTCTGGGACGACTACCGCGAACTGATCAAGAGCCAGGAGGCCGATATCAAGAACGTCCCGGGCAAGCGAGACGCGTCGGCGATCGTGGGCGGGATGTTCCTGAAGGAATTCATCGAGCCCGGCGTGCCCTGGGCTCATCTGGACATCGCCGCAGTGGCCACCGAGGAGAACTCCAAGGGCCCGAACGGCAAGGGCGCGACCGGCTTCGGCGTGCGGCTGCTGGTGGAATTCCTCCGCTTGCGGGGGGCCTGATGACTCGAGGGACGCAGAGCGGACCATGAGCGAGCAGCCGGCCGACAGCGCGAAGATTGACTGTGCCCGAATCGAGCGGGCGGTCCGCGAAATCCTGCTGGCGATCGGCGAGAATCCGGATCGGGAAGGGCTCAAGCGAACCCCGGCCCGAGTGGCCCGGATGTACGCCGAGATGTTCGCTGGGCTGCACCAGGACCCGCACGTCCACCTTCAGGCCACCTTCGATGAAGGACACCACGAGCTGGTGGTCCTCCGCGACATCCCGTTCAACAGTGTGTGCGAACATCACCTGATGCCGTTCGAAGGCAAGGCCCACATCGCGTATATCCCGGGCGGCAAGCTGCTCGGACTATCCAAGCTGGCCCGGGTGGTGGACGTGTTCGCTCATCGACCCCAGGTCCAGGAGCGGCTCACCTCCCAGATCGCCGACATCCTGGCCCAACACCTGAACGTCAAAGGTTGCGCAGTCGTCCTGGAAGCGATCCACACCTGCGTAACGTGCCGCGGAGTCCGCAAATCAGGCAGCGTGATGGTGACCTCCGCCCTGCGTGGCATCATGCACACCAATCAGGCAACCCGGGCCGAAGCCTTGGCCCTGCTCCGCAATCACTAGTTGATCGGCTGGCGGCCATTGCCACGCATCAGGTCAGAGCGGCGGTTGTGCGGAGGCGGGCGCAGGGCGGCCGGGCACCGAGGATTGGTTTACCGGTCGAGCGAGCGGAGGCTTGACTGGAGCGAAATTGTCGTAACCGCTCCCAGCCTTGCGGCGCCGGCCAGTGAGTCCAACTTGCCCAGCCCTGCCGGCGGGCAGCGGTTCCACCGGCCCAGAGAAAAGGCGTAGGTTCCATGCCGGCCCTCGATTGGCGTGGCCCCGTTTGGGGCCGCGAAAATAAAGTGGAACCCCCTTGACTCTTCGAGGAGTGTAGTTACACTCTAATCGGGCTCTCGGCAGTACCAGACCTTCCTCCAGGAGCCGGTAGATGACTAATAAAACTCCAGCCGGGCGCCGAATGGTAACGCTCAAGATTCCCGGAGAGTTGTACGATAAATTATCGGAACTTATTCGCAACACCGGGTTTAGGAGCGTCACCGAGTTCGCCACCTGGGTATTGCGCGACGTGGCCGCGGGCGGGACGCTTGACCGTCGGCCGCCCGGGTTGACCGAAAAGGAGGTTGAGGCGGTTCGCCAGCGGCTCAAGGCGCTGGGGTACATAGAGTAGCCCGCGCAGCCCGGCAGAGCCGCCGGGAGTTCGTTCCGGCCCCCGACGGCCTGGCCGCAGTCGGCCGGCCACCAGATTGAGTAATGACGCTCTACTGGAGTAACCCATGAAGAACATGTGTGCTGTCCTGGCAATTGCCAGCATCGGCCTGGCAGCCCAACCGGGTTTGGGTCAGGCCCCGGGGGAAGTGAAGATTCTGAACGTCTCATATGACCCGACCCGCGAGTTCTATGCCGAGTTCAATGCCGCTTTCGCCAAGTACTGGAAAGAAAAGACGGGCACCGGCGTGACGGTGCTTCAATCCCACGGCGGCTCGGGCAAACAGGCTCGAGCGGTCATTGACGGCCTGGAGGCCGACGTCGTAACGCTGGCTCTGGCTTACGACATCGACGCCATCGCCGAAAACGCTCAGTTGCTGCCGAAGGACTGGCAAAAACGGTTACCCCTCAACAGTTGCCCCTACACCTCCACCATCGTCTTTCTGGTGCGGAAGGGGAACCCTAAGGGCATCCGCGACTGGGACGACCTGGTCAGGCCCGGAGTCTCGATGATCACGCCAAATCCAAAGACCTCCGGCGGAGCGCGCTGGAACTACCTCGCAGCCTGGGCCTGGGCCCGGCACAAGTACGGAGACGAAGCCCAGGCGCGGGACTTTGTGGCCCGGCTGTTCAAGAACGTGCCGATATTGGACTCCGGAGCCCGGGGATCGACCAACACCTTCATGCAGCGCGGCATCGGCGATGTCCTGCTGGCCTGGGAAAATGAGGCTTTGCTGGCTTTGAACGAACTGGGCAGGGACAAGGTGGAGATAGTCGTGCCCTCGGAGAGCATTCTGGCCGAGCCACCGGTGGCCGTAGTGGATCGCGTGGCGGACAAGCATGGCACGCGCCAGGTGGCGACTGCATATCTGGAGTACCTGTACTCGCCAGTGGGCCAGGAGCTGGCGGCCAGGCATTACTATCGCCCACGCTCGGAAGAGGTTCTCGCCAAGTACCAGGACCGCTTTCCGAAAGTGAAGCTTTTCACGATCGCGGAAGAGTTCGGCGACTGGGAGAAGGCCCAGAAGGAGCACTTCGCCGACGGGGGGATGTTCGACCGCATTTACCAGCCCGGGCAGTGAGGGGCAGGCGGAGTCGGCATGCTGGCTCGAGCCGCTTATCGTCGGCGCAGGCGTCGCATCCTCCCGGGCTTCGGCTTGGCGATGGGATTCACCCTGCTCTACTTCGGATTGATCGTCCTGATCCCGCTGGCCGGGCTGGTTCTCAAGAGCACGGCCATGAGCTGGCAGCAGTTCTGGGGGACGGTGACGGCTCCGCAGGCCCTGGCCTCATACGGGCTGAGCTTTGGCGCATCGCTGGCCGGAGCCGGACTGAACGTAGTCTTCGGGTCGGTGGTGGCCTGGGTGCTGGTCCGATATCGCTTCCCGCTCCGGAAACTGATAGATGCACTAGTGGACCTGCCCTTCGCCTTGCCGACCGCGGTGGCGGGCATAGCCCTGACCGGCATCTATGACTCCAACGGCTGGGTCGGACGGCACCTGTCCGCTCTGGGCATTCAGGTGGCATTCACTCGCCTGGGAGTGGTGGTGGCTTTGACTTTTATCGGTCTGCCGTTCGTGGTACGCACGGTTCAGCCGGTGTTGGAGGACCTGGACGTCGAGGTCGAGGAGGCCGCGGCCAGCCTTGGCGCCCGCCGGTGGGATACGTTCCGGCGGGTGATTCTGCCGGAACTCTGGCCGGCCCTGGCGACCGGGTTCGCCTTGGCTCTGGCGCGGGCCCTGGGCGAGTACGGCTCGGTAGTGTTCATCGCCGGGAACCTGCCCATGCGGACCGAGATCACGCCGCTGCTGATCGTGATCAAGCTGGAGCAATACGACTATGCCGGGGCCACTGCTCTGGCAGTTGTGATGTTGGGCGCTTCGTTCGCGCTGCTTCTATTGATCAATGTCTTACAACGTCGTGCCGGGCGTCGACAACCGGCATTCGGCGATTGAGATGAGTTCGGCAAGCGTGGAAAGACCGCCTGGGCGATCGGTTCGTCCGGCCACTGCTGAGCCCGCCCCGGTCCGCTGGCTGCTGATCGTGGTGGCGGTGGGATTTTTGACTTTGTTTCTGTTCTTGCCGCTGGCGGCGGTGTTCGCCCAGGCTTTCCAGCGGGGGCTGGGCCCATATCTGGCGGCCCTCCGCGAGCCGGACGCCCGGTCGGCCATCCGTCTGACGCTGCTGAGTGCGGGCATCGCGGTGCCGCTCAATCTACTGTTCGGCGTGGCGGCGGCCTGGGCGATTGCGAAGTTCGAGTTTCGCGGCAAGAGCGTCCTGATAACTCTGATCGACCTGCCTTTCGCGGTCTCCCCGGTGATTGCCGGCCTGATCTATGTGATCCTGTTCGGACGGCGCGGTTGGCTGGGCCCCTGGCTGGACCAGCACAACATTCAGATCATCTTCGCCGTACCCGGGATAGTGCTGGCCACCATCTTCGTGACCTGTCCGTTGGTGGCCCGGGAGCTGATCCCGCTGATGCAGGCCCAGGGGCGGGAGGAAGAGGAGGCCGCCGTAGTGCTGGGGGCCCGCGGCTGGCAGACCTTCTTCCGGGTGACCTTGCCGAACATCAAGTGGGGACTGCTGTACGGGGTGATTCTGTGCAACGCGCGGGCCATGGGGGAATTCGGAGCGGTCTCGGTGGTTTCCGGCCACATCCGCGGCCTGACCAACACCATGACCCTGCATGTGGAGATCCTATACAACGAGTACAATTTCGTGGGCGCCTTCGCCGTCGCCTCGCTGCTGACTCTGCTGGCCATGGTCACGCTGGCTCTCAAGAGCCTTGTGGAATGGAAGGCCCGCCAGGGCCAGGCGGCCGGGCCGGTAGTGGCGGAGCAACCTTGAGATGAGCATCGAAATCCGCCACGTCACCAAGACCTTCGGCACCTTCACCGCCCTGAGCGACGTCAGCCTGGAGGTCAAGACCGGGGAACTGGTGGCCCTACTGGGTCCCTCGGGCTCAGGAAAGACCACCCTGCTGCGGATCATTGCGGGCCTGGAAGTTCCGGATTGCGGAACCATCCTTTTCCACGGGGAGGACGCCACCGACCGGCGGGTGCAGGACCGTCGGGTCGGCTTCGTCTTCCAACACTACGCACTGTTTCGGCACATGACCGTCTTTGACAACGTGGCCTTCGGCCTGCGGGTGATGCCGCGTTCCATGCGATGCTCCAAGGCCGAGATCCGAGCCCGCGTCCAGCGGTTGCTCTCGCTGGTTCAGCTCGACTGGCTGGCCGACCGGTATCCGTCGCAGCTCTCCGGAGGGCAGCGCCAGCGGGTCGCACTGGCCCGGGCTCTAGCGGTCGAGCCTCGGGTGTTGCTGCTCGACGAGCCATTCGGATCGCTGGATGCCAAGGTGCGCCAGGAGTTACGGCGGTGGCTGCGCCGACTGCATCAGGGGATCAATGTCACTGGCGTCCTAGTCACCCATGACCAGGAGGAGGCCCTGGAGGTAGCCGACCGGGTGATCGTGATGAACGCCGGCCGAATCGAGCAGATCGGCACGCCCGAGGAGGTTTTCCACCATCCAGCCACCGAGTTCGTCATGAACTTCCTGGGGCATGTCAACGTATTCCACGGGCGGGCCGAGGGCAACAAGGCGTTCTTCGGAGCCTTCGAGCTGGACTACCCCGACGCCCCGGCGACCGGATCGCTGGCCATTCGCGGGTTTGTACGCCCGCATGACCTGGAGGTGGACTTGCAGCCAGCGGAGACTACCCTGGTCGAGGGGCTGGTCGAGCACATCCATGCTGCCGGTCCACGCGTCAAGCTCGAGTTGCTGACGGTCCTGGGGGAGACGATCCAGGTCGAGATTTCGCAAGAGCGCTATCGGGCGCTGGGGCTGACCCGTGGCCGACGGGTCTACGTGCGACCGCGGGAGATCAGAGTATTTTCGGACAATCCAAGCGGGTGAGGTCGGCCCACAGTGGGGCGCCGGGAGCGATTACGACGCCCGCCGATCGTGTAAAATGCCGCACAGCCATAACCATAAAGCACGCCTGAACAATGCCTTATGAACCGGAACCCCTCCCGACCAATTGCTCCCCTTTCCGTGGACAGGGTTCTTGCGATCTGCTATAGTCCCCTTGTTGGGAGGCCGTGGCCGCCCGAACTGGCAATGGACTTTGCGGCTGTTCTAGCCGTGGCGCGCTTCCGAGATCGGCCTGCGGGTTTGATCTCGGAAGTTTTTTAATGGCTCTCAGCCGGCAGGCTGGCCGCTCGGTTCGGCGTCGATCGCTTGGTAGCGCTGTGGCGAGGGGCGAGCCGGCCCGGGCCTTGTGTGCAGAAGGACGATCGGCATGAGTGAGCTGGTGCATCGCTTCGCGGCTGCGAACGCGGGCTGTGTCGTCGAAGCGCGCGTCGGGTCATGCAGGTTGCTTTGCGGCGGGCACCATGCCGCCGACTTACTGTTGCCGGCTTTCCCGCCGAGCCGGCCGGGCCAGTTCGTGCAACTGCTTTGCGGGCCGGCATCCGACGTGCGGCCGGTGGCCCACGATTGGCCGCCCGACGGGTTTCCGTCGCTGGCCGACCCGGACCTCTGCGGCCCCTCGCCGTTCTTGCGTCGACCGTTCAGCATCGCCGATCGTTGGACTGCGGATGATGGATCGACGGGGCTGCGTGTGATCTGGCGGAATGTCGGAGTTGGGACGCGCTGGCTGGAGGGCCTGCGCGCGGGTCAGAAGCTGAACGTGCTGGGGCCGCTGGGACGCGGATTCGACATTCCCCAGGCTCAGGTGTCACTGGTCCTGGTGGGGGGCGGGGTCGGGATTCCCCCGCTGTTGTACCTCGCCCGCCAACTGCATGACCTGGGGTGGACCGACGTAACGACCATCTTCGGCATCCGGACTCGGGCCGCCTGCTTTTTGCATCTGCTCGGGGAACCGGCGCGCGATGGGACGCCGACGGTCTGCGTCGAGCTTCCGGGCCCGGCCGGATATCCCAGCGTGGTCACCAGCGACGATGGGAGTCTGGGTTATCCGGGCCGGGCCAGCGATGGGCTGCTGGCCTGGTGGGGCAGGCGGGCCGAGCCCCGCGGACCGGCAATGGTAATGGCTTGCGGCCCGGAGCCGATGCTGCAAGAGGTAGCGCGGTTGACCCGCAAGCTGGGCTTGGATTGCCAGTTGTGCATCGAACGCACCATGGGCTGCGGCCTGGGGACCTGTCTGTCGTGCGTGGTGCGGGTGCGGGACCCACGACCGGCCCGCGGCTGGCGCTGGGCGCTAACCTGTCAGGAGGGCCCGGTGTTTCCCCGGGATGATCTGCTCGACTACGGGCCGGACTGCCGCACATAATGTGCCGGCCAGGAATACCTGATGCGGGCAAGCAGAGCACGAACCGCGTTGCTGATAACCGCCGGCGCCGGCCTGATCTGCGGGGTGGGGTGCCAGTCGGCCGGGCTGCGTCTGCTCAGCCTGGTCGGTCTGCGCCAGAAACCCTTGTCGGTCGCCCTGGTCATCGATCGGCCGGAGACTGCCGCCCAGGCGATTAACCCGTTCCCCGCTTACGGTCTTTTCCAGAAGGCCCTGGCTGAGCATCTAGGGCGTCCGGTCGCGGTGGACGTATGTTTCGGCTTTCAGGTCGAGCCGGCTTTCAGCACCGGCTGGTACGATCTGGCGGTTCTATCGCCGATGCAGTTCGCGATGCTCAAGGCCGCGCGGGAGGCGCACGTGATCGCGGTTTCAGTCGACATGCAGGGGCGGTCAGCGCGTCCGGCGTTGCTGGTAGTTCCGGCCGACTCGGAGTTGACTGCGGCCTCGGACCTGCGCGGCAAGAGCGTAGCTTTTGGGCCGGTGGGCGACGCCCGGACCACGCGGGCCGCCCTGTTGTGTCTGGCCCGCGAGGGGGTGCAACAGGACGATCTGACGCTGGAACTCCTGCCGACTCCCGGTTCCCTCAAGCACCTGCCGGACGCGCGAGCGGTGGTCCGGGCGGTGATCAGCCGCGAAGTGGCGGCCGGTTTTCTGGATCAGGCGGCCTGGGAAGCTCTGCCTGAGCACGATGACCGTGAGGCTGAGCCGGCCCGCGACAAGTTGCGGATCATCGCCCGGACGGTCGCCCTGCCCGATCGCCTGCTGGTCGCCTCTCCCAAGCTCGATCCGGTCACGGTTCAGCAGATCCGTCGTTTTGCACTGGAGGTCGGCCGGGAGCATCCGGAGGTGATCCAGCCGCTGGCCTGCTCGGGCTACTGCGTGCCAACCGAGGCCTTACTGTGTGCCTGTCGGAGTCTGACTGAGGTCGGGGGGAGTGGGGTCGTTTCCGGCGGGCAGGGTGGCGGGGACCGGTGACTTGCGCAGGGTGAGTTCGTCGATCGTGCCGCCATCCAGGGCGATCTGACGCAGCCGCAGTTCGTCACCCTGGATGGTGACCTGAGTGAAGCTGTAGTGCTGGTCGTCGATAACGGCCAGGAACTCGGGGCGCGGCTGGCGGGCGGGGTAGAGCGAAGCCCCACCGGCCCCGCTGACAACGTAGATCACGCCCCGACCCGGCTCAACCACCCGCCCGTCCAACAGGGGGTATGACCGCTGGTAGTTGTGATCGTGGCCGCTGAAGACCAGGTCTACTCCGGCCGCCTGGATAATGGGCACCAGGGCCCGCTGGATGCGCTGGTCGGGCTGGTACTGGCCGCCAGTGAAGGGCGGGTGGTGGAGCACCACGAACTTCCAGCGCGGTCCGGTGTCCGCCAGCACCTCGGCCAGCCAGGGAGCCACCCGCTCGCGCAAGGTGGGTTCGTCCAGGTTGCTGTCCACAATCGCGAACCGGCTGTTGGCGTAGTCAAACCAGTAATTGCGTTCCGGCGTCAGCCCTGCCGGCCCGTTCTCCGGCAGCTCGAACACTTCCCGGTACGCGGCGGCCTGACCATTGTCGTGCAGGTCGTGGTTGCCTAGGCAGGGCCAGAAGTTGATCCGGGGCAGAAGGTGCTGATAGGGGGAGAAGAATCGCTCCGAGTAATCCTCCCGCGCCCCGTCTTCGTACACCACGTCGCCGGTATGCACCAGAAAGTCCGGCGGCGGCCGCAGGCCGGCCATTTCACCCGCCAGCCGATATTGGGCGCGGGTGCCCCGACCGCTGTCGCCGAAGACCAGGAAACTGTAGCGCTGCTGCGGGCCGGGTGAGGTACGGAAGGTCAGCGGGTCGGCCAGCCTGCGGCCGGAAACCTCGATCTGATATGTGTAGGCGACGTCCGAAGCTAAGCCCCCGATCCAGGCCCGATGACGCCGACCCTGGGCATTCGCCCCCATCGTACGCTGGCCATCCGGAGCTGTCAGACGAACCACGCAATCGGCCGGCCGAGTGGTGTACCACACCAGCACCGCGGCATCGGGTCCGGTCATCTGGAGCATCGGCCCTTCCAAGACCCGCACCGGCAGAATCCAGGGCGCCGCCCCATACAGGCCGATCGCGACCAGGATGGCCACCAGGGCCCACATTAGCACGGTCCGCGGGGGCGTCCAGGCGGGTCGGCGGCCGGCAGTCGTGGCGGACATGTCAGCGTTCCTTTCGTGCGGCTGGCGGAAGTTTGCGGACCTTGCGGCGCAGCTTCCGGGCCAGTGCCACGGCCACGTTCGCGGGCACCAGTTGTCGAATGCGGCGGATGTCTCCGCCTCCCAGTTCGTAAATCTGCTTGATGTAAGTACTTGAGGTCAGGGCGTGCTGATCGCTGGTCAGGATGAACACCGTCTCGACCCCGCCCACCAGCCGGTTCAGGTTCGCCACCTGCACCTCGTGGTTCAGGTCGGCCATGTCGCGGATCCCGCGCACCAGAACGTGCGCCTTGCAGTCCCGCACGAAGTCGATGGTCAGCCCGTCGTAGGTCGCGGCCCGGACATTGGGCAGATCGGCAATGTGAGGCAGCAGGAGTTCCAGCCGCTCCTGAGGCGTAAAGAGCTGTTCTTTATCGGGATTCTTGCCGATGCCCACGATCAGCTCGTTGAACAGCCGGGCCGCACGCCGAATCACGTCCAGGTGACCGAAAGTGACCGGATCGAACGACCCTTGGAAAACCGCGATAATCCTCTGAGACTTTGAAGACACGTTCTGTATTTGAAACCAAAACCGGCCGGTCCGCCAGTCGTGGGTGACAATGCCGGGCCGCCTCCAATCCCCAGGTCAGGAATGCAGCTCGACCACGTCTTTGTCGTGCAGCACGTGTTCGAGCTGGACGTTCTGGCCGGCGGCCACCCCGTAGCCCCACAGTCGGGCCGATCTTACCCGGTTCTCAAACCCGCGGTAGACTCGCCGCGTCAGTTCCCGAACGTCGCTGCCGGCCGGGAGGATGAAGGGTTCGTCCAGGTCCGGTTTACGCCCCGGCGGCTTGGCGTAAACCCGGATCACCCGGATCAGCCTGAACAGCAGCTCCGGCACCCGGGCCATCGTATCTGACAGACGGGTGGAAATCGGTTCCACCGGAAGTCGGGTGCCCACCAGCTCGCGTAGTAATTCCAGGTTCTCGCCGGCGCCCGGCAGGTCCAGCTTGTTGGCCAGCACCGCCCCGGGCACTTGGAGCTTACCGCCCGGCTCGGCCGGCAACACTCGCGGCCCGTCAGTCAGTTCGATACCCCGTCCGGCCAGATGGTTCAGGCAAACTTCGAGCTGCTCGACCATCGAGTCGCTGGAAAGATCGACCACCACAACCAGGGCGTTGGCGGAACGCCAGAGCCCGGGGAACCCGGTCGGGATGTGCTCGGCCGTCACCGGTGGGGTATCGATGAGCTGAATCTGAATGTCCTCATATCGGACCATACCCGGGACGGGGACCGAAGTGGCGAACGGGTAGTCGGCTATGTTGACCTGGGCGTTGCTCAGGCCGCCGACGATAGATGACTTGCCCACGTTGGGGGTGCCGATCAGCGCCACCTGGCCCGCGCCGCAGCGGGGGATGGCAAACGGATCAGCCCGGGACGGGCCGCGCTTATTGGACTGGGCGATAGCCTTGCGGGCCGCCGAAAGCTTCTTCTTCAGGTCCGCCTGGATCTTCTCCGACGACTTGTGCTTGGGCAGCTCACGCCACATTTCCTCCAGGGCCGCCAGTTGTTCCTCCGGCGTCTTGGCGGCCCGGTAGCGGGCTTCGGCTTCCAAGTATTGCGGCGTAAGGTTGGCAGCCATGGCTGCGACTCCCCGCTTAGTATATCCAGGCCGGGGCCAGGTTTGCTCGGGGCCTGCGGCCGGCTCGGCGAAGTGGTAACATAGCTGCGCCCATGACAGCGGGAGGCGATTGATGTTGGATCTGGCGAGCGTTCAGGCGTTCATGCGGCAGCATCGGCTGGATGGCTGGCTGCTGTACGATTTTCGCGGCAACAACGCGGTTTTCGCGCAGTTGCTGGCCGGGCAGCGTTGGACCACGCGACGGGTACTGCTGTATGTGCCGGCCAGCGGCCCAGCCCGGCTGCTGGTCCACGCCATCGACGCCCCACAGTTCGCCGGCCTGGAAATCCAGCGCGACACGTACCTGTCCTGGCAGGACCTGTTGGCCTGGCTGACCCGCATCGTGCCGAGCGCCGGGCGCGTGGCGATGGAGTATGTGCCGGGCGGGATTCTGCCGGTCGTCTCGATCGTCGATGCGGGCACCGTCGAGCTGGTCCGGGCTCTGGGCGTGGAGGTGGTCTCCTCAGCTAATCTGGTTCAGGTCTGCGTGGCGAGCTGGTCGCCGGCGGCCCACCAGGCCCACCTCCAGACCTCCGGGCGGGTAACGCGGATCAAGGACCAAGCTTTCGATCTGATTCGTCAGCGAGTCGGCTCCGGCCGGCCGATAACCGAATATGACGTGCAGCAACATATCGCTTCGGCCTTCTTGGACGCGGGTCTGGAAGCCACCGAGCCGCCGATCGTGGCGGTCAATGCTCACAGCGGGGACCCGCACTACGAACCGACCCCGCAAAATGCCGCCCCGATCCGGCCCGGCGACTGGGTGCTGATCGATCTGTGGGCCCGTCAGCCGGGCGATCAGCACATTTATTCGGACATCACCTGGGTGGGCTTCGTCGGCGACCAGGTGCCCGCTAAACACCGCGAGGTTTTCGAAATCGTGCGGACCGCCCGCGACCGGGTCGTGGAGCGGGCGGTAGAGGCCTGGAAGGCCGGTCAACGTCTTCAGGGCTGGCAGCTCGATGAAGTGGCCCGCCAGGTGATCATCGCCGCAGGCTATGAGCGATACATCCGGCACCGGACCGGCCACAGTCTGAGCCCGGGGCCGGCGGTCCACGGGCTGGGTGTGAATCTCGACAACCTCGAAACGCACGACACCCGCGAGGTGCTGGCGGGAATCGGTTTCTCGGTCGAGCCGGGCATCTACCTGCCCGAGTTCGGCGTGCGACTGGAAATCAACGTGTTCGTAGACCCTGACCGCGGCCCGACCGTTACGTCCTGTGTGCAGGAGCAGGTGGTCACGCTGGCCTGAATTATCGGCCAGCCCCAGGGATGCTTGCTGGCCGAGCCCCCTGGGGTGATAATAGGGGTGGCGCGACACGCGTTTGGCGGGCAGGGAAGGCGGCGCGGCGTCGGCCCATCCGAGGCCGCGTTCGAACCGGGGGGAACCCAGTGGGGGTGATGGACCGCCGACCGCGCGGCGACCGATTTTTCCGGCCGCCGGCCGCGAGGGAGTCAGCACAGTGCCGGTGCAAGATATCATCCGCTGGCTGCGAAGCGAGCCGGGCGGAACGCGCGAGCTGGCCGACCGCCTGCGGGCCGCGATTGCCAACCCGCCCCGGGCAAGAAGGCAAGAATGGATCGAGGGATTGCAGTCGGCGTTCAGCGCCTTCGCGGCCCACGTCCGTCGACGGATGGCCGAGGAAGAAGCCGGGGGATACTTGCAGCCCGTGATCAAGGTCCGTCCGTCATTGGCTGAGGCCGTAGAGGTATTGCGGCACGAGCACCGGGAACTGACCCGCATCATGGAGCGGATCCAGTCCACCGTCCAGCAACTGGCCCCCTGGCACAACTTCCTGATCCGGGATTGCTGCAAGCGGATCGAGAATCTGGTGTGCTGGGTGGAACGGCACGAGGAACACGAGAACCACCTGGTCACCTACGTTTTTACCGAGGGCGGCAGGCCGGGCGGCGTCACCACCTCAACCTGACGGACCGCCTCAGCGTTCGGTCTGGTCCGGCCCCACCGGGCAACCGCGGATGGGTGTTTGATGCATGCTGACGAGCTGAGCAACTGGATGCTGGACGAGCACGAGCGGATTCACGAGCTGGCCGCCGGTTTGCGCAGCAGGGTAGCAGCCCCGCCGCGCGGGGACCGGGCCGCCTGGATAGCGGAGTTGCGGGCCCACTTCGATGAATTCGCCGACCTGGCCCGACGTCACCTGGAAAAGGAAGAAGAAGCGGGGTACTTGGCCCAGGTGGTCGAGGCCCGGCCCGCCCTGGCCGAGGCCATCGAAGTCATCCGGCGGGAACACGATGAGCTGACCCAGATCTTCGCCGAGGTGCGGGCCGCGGTTCACGAGCTGGCGCCGACCGATGTGCTCCTGCTGCGGGATGGCTGCAAACGGATCGAGGACCTGCTGACCTGGATCGAGCGACACGAGGAGCACGAAAACCACATCGTGATGTACACCTTCACCCAGGACATCGGCACGGGGGATTGAGGCCCCGGCCGGTCCCTTGGCCGGGCGGAGAGCGAAGCTCAAAGCCTGAGAGATGCCCCAGCGCAATCGCGGGGCGGCAGACCGGCCTCGACCGCCGGCATGCGGCCCGCAGTACGGCTCCCAACTCCAGGGGCTGGCTCTCGGGCGCCGGCCCAGGCTACTTGGCGTTAACCATCAGGGCGACGAACGAATTGATGTCCGCGAAGGTCATCAGCCCGTCACCGTTGACGTCTCCGACCACGTTCGGATCCAGCTCCGGATAGCGCTGGTAGTAGGCGTCGGGACTGACCATAGCCATCACGAACGGGTTGATGTCGTTGAAATCTACCACCGAGTCGCCGTTCATGTCGCCGACCGACGGCGGCACCACGTGCAGGGCGTCCAGGCCGAAGTTGTCCAGATCCTCGATGGGCCCGAAGCGGGCCAGCAGCTCCAGGTTGCGATAGATCACCCAGCCTTCGGTGCTCAGAAGATCGCCGTCACTGATCCAGCCATAGTTGGCATCCTGAAAACCCTCGTCCAGCGAGAACCAGATTTGGCCGCTGGGCCACATGTACAGGGCATCCAGCCCCAGGTCGACCAGCGGCCCAACGGGATGGAAGTTGGCCAGCAAATCCTGGTTGCGCAGGAAAATGGCGCCATACTTGGCGCAGAGCACGTCGCCGTGTCTTACCCAAATGCCCTGCGACTCCGACCAGAAGTCCCATTCGGTCGAGAAGTACCAACCCTGACAGGGCCAGCCCCAGGTGATGGCATCCAGTCCCCAGTCCATGCCCGGCATGGGATGGAAGTGGTAGACCAGATCTTCGTTGCGGGCCACGATCAGCCCGCTCTCCGACAGGAAGTCTCCGTGCTTGAGCGGCCCGAGGGTCTCGCTGAAGATGTCGACTTCCGGGCTGAACCAGGCTTGCCACCACTGCACGCCGTCGATCTCCACCGGGTTTATCGCGTCGCAGCCGATGTCGGGCGCCGGCGGCATGATCCCCAGGTTGCGGGTCAACTCCTGGTTGGTCCACAGGACCTTCCCGAAGTGGGTCACCACGTCGCCATCGCTCACCGGCCGGTTGGTCAGCCCGGTTGACGACGTGAAGGGAACCTCGGTCGAAAACCAGATGGCGTAAGCCGGGACCGCGATCAGATGGATGGCGTAATAGTCTGGGATCGGCGGGATGTGCTCGGCCAGCTCGATCTGGATCATCGGCGGCCGGGCCACCCCCAACGGCACCCATCCGCTGTCAAGCTGCCGCGGGCTGCCGTTGACCACCGCATCCAGAGTCATCCGCTGGTAGCCCCAGTTGAAGGCATAGGTTCCGTTGCCGGTTACCACCGGGTTGCCCTGGGCGGTATACCCGCGGAAAGCCCGCACCAGGAACTCCGCCGGGCTGGAAGTCGGCACCAGGTCGAACGCGCCCCACATCGGCGAGGCGGAGATCGTGCCGTCCGGGTAGGAGTGGATCAGCAGTGTGCCTTCCAGCATACGGTAGCGCGTCCTGGGCTGCGGGGCTGGCGCCGAAGCTATGCACAGGGATGGGTCGCCGAAAATATGCCAGGTTTTGAACATATTCGCGCCCGAGCCGCCGTACTTGTCCATCATCGAGCATGACCCGGCAAAGCAATAGGCCCCGTAGCTCAGGTAAGTCTGATCGACCAGCCGCAGATTGAACTCGTCCTGGGCCTCCATCGGCTCGCTCCAGTACTGAGCCACCGAAGACATGTAGGCCCCCACCGCCCCGGTCGGCTCGCTTCCATGGGTGGCCCGCAGCCAGGCTTCGGCAAAGCAGGGCGTCCCAGGGTCGGTGAAGTTCCCGTTGTAGCAGGCCACGCTCACGATGAACGGCAGCATGTTATCGTTGACCAGGTTGTTGACATCCGCGTTGGAGAAGCCGGTCGTCACCCAGTAGGTGGTCCCGCCGTGGCCGCAGTAGTTGATAATGCCCCGGCCGGCGTTCAGAGCCGCGGTCACCTGCGGCTTGGTCGCGTTGGGGTCATAAATCTGGTCGACCAGCGTATAGCCGAATTGCAGCAGATCCTGCCGGATGTTCTCGATGTGCTCGTGGTCGTACTCCCCATCGTCGCCCGGCCCCTGGTTGGAGGCGATGCCGGTCCCGCGCCAGAACCAGGGCTGGGCGGGGGCCGGCATATTCTCGTACTCGATGGTCCGCAGCACCTGGGTGTCAACCTGACCCGCAGTCTCCGCCGAGAACCGGCCCACGATGATGTCCGGGTAATCGTCGCCCGAGCTCATCAGAGCGTAGGTCGGGTCGGCCGCTCCACCCATCCAGGAGGGCGTGGCGACCTGGGCGGCATCGCCCACCAGCAGCACGAACGCCAAGTCCGTGGTCTGATAAACGGTCTGAATGAACTGCTTGATCAGGATCGGGTCGTTCCCGATGGTCGAAACGCCTACCACGCTGGTCGGGATGCCCCGGGCGTTCTTGTGATTGACCAGCGGCTGCACATTCGGAATCCACGGATCATGGCAGATGATCAGCAGCGATCCGTGTTCGTCCATCGGCGGATAGCGGTCCGGGGGAGCGTAGTTGATGAACTGGCGCTGGTAGAGCTGGTGGAAGGCGGCATCGATCTTGCCGGATCGAGCGCTCCGCTCCAGCGAGTTGATCCCGCCCGTGCCACTGGTAATCACCTCCAGCACCATCTCGGTGTAGACGCGTACCGTCCGGCTCACCGGGTTGCATTGCATTGGGAACACATCCACCGTGACCCCGCGGTAATCGCGGAGGATGTACGGCGTGTGCAGCGACGCCGGCTGACCGGGGAACCAGCCGTCCTGCCGGTAGACCGGCCCGAACTCATACGGCACGTCCGCCGGATCAATGGTTCGCAAAATGGGCCCCTTGGACGGAGCGACCGCGACGTCGCTCAGCTCGTAGTGCCGCTCCTCCAGGACTCTGACGGTCGGATCGCCGGCGTCCGGAATGATGATGCTGCGAGCCACATGCGGCAAAGCGGGAGCCCCCCTTTCGGCCAACAGCGCCTCCCGTTCCAGCGACGCCAACACGTATTTCTGGCCGTCGATGGTCAGTTCACGCATGGTGACCGGGTCGAAAGCGTATTGAATGACTATCCGATCCGACGTTTGCTCCAGAATCGTGATCCGTACTCCCTGGTCGGCCAGCGCCGGCCCGCCAGCCCAAACCCAGAGGGCAAGCGCTACGCAGAGCCAGTTTCGCTTGAAGTAGGTACCTCGCCAATTCATCTGCTGTTCCTCCTTCTTTCTTGCCTTGGCAGTTCGGGCCGCAGGTAGGGGGGCGGTGGCCGGCCGTTGCCGAGAGATGTTGGCGGGAGCCTGACGCTCGCAGACCGGCTCGCTCCCGGACCCGACGGACGTGGAACTGCGTGCCTGTTGGCAAGACCCGTCTGGCTGGTGCGGTGAGCCAGCCCCGGGGCCCGCCGTGGTTGATATGTCCTCTCCTCCTGGACCTGGCGGGCGGGCAGCAACCGCCTGCCGCCGCGGTGCGTCGTTGCCCAGCACCGAACGCTGCATCAGCGCGGACTGGCCGTCGGGCACGGCCGGTCCGCAACCTCGTATAGACGCGCCGAAGGCGGGTTTGACATTTCTCGCAGCTTTGGTCAGGCGAATATGCCGTGCAGGTACCACTGGGGGACCGTGCTGGAGTCGGAGTCGTCGCAGGTTCGCAGCAGCCAGAACATTTCGCCGCTGTCAGCGGTCACGCGGAAATAATCGCGGCGGATGTCCGGGCCACGCCACCAGGCGGTCTCCAGTCGCTCGGGGCCTGCCGCAGAGGCGACTGGGTACTCCCGCCCACGGTAGGCAAACCAGGTCGGCGGTCCGTCCGGCGCCAATGCGACCACCCGAATCGGCACCGGATGTGCCAATAACCGCACCGGCCGCGGCGGGCCGACCGGTGACACGATCGGCTCTGGCTCGCATCCGGTCTGGGCGATCGACAGGTAGCGAAAGGCCATCTCCGGCTGATGGTCGTCCACCAGTCGCGGGCGTAGGACCGCTTCATACCCCAGGCGGCTGGTTAGCCGGTCGACCAGTTCCCCTAGCGCCTCTCCATCCGCCGGCCGGGACGGCTGGAACAACTCGCCCTGGGGGGCGTGCCAGGGTTCCGTTCGGCGTGCAGCCAGCGTCAGACCCGTGATCAGCGGCCTGGGGCCGGGCAGTGCCGGCCGTGGGCGGCCACCATTGCCCACCTGTTCAAGTTTCTGGGCCAGCAGCGCGGCCACGTGCCCTGGCTGACGCGAGGCCCGAGCCAATCCAATCGAAACCACCTGTGGTCCAGCCCCTTCCTGGTGCAGGATGCAATCCAGTCGAACCAGGGCTAGCTCACGTTGCATTAGTTGCTTGAACAGCTCGACCAGCAAATGCTGAGCAACCGAGCAGACAATCGACCAATCGGAGACCGGCGTCTCAAACAGCCAGCGACTGGTCAGCGTTTCTTCCGGCTGGTACGGCGTAAGTCCTTCAAATACCTCACCCAAAGCTTGTTGCAGGCGAAGGACCAGTTGTTGTCCGAAGCGGGCAGGCAGTGCCGCTCGCGGCAAGGTCAGCAAATCGCGAACTCTGCGAATGCCCAGGGCCTCCAGCCGCTCGCAGACTGCCGGCCCGATGCGAAGTGCCGATATCGGGAGCGGTTCCAGATAGGCCCTGGTTTGCCCGGAGGGTACGATAATCAGCAGCTCAGCTCCAGCGGTGGCCACGGCATAAGCGGCTCCCACCGTGTCGCCAATTGCCGCCCGGACCGTGAAGCCCTGCCGCTGGATTTCGCTGGCTGCCTGACGAGCGAGTCTCTCCTCACCGCCAAAAAGCCGCTGACAGCCGGTGATGTCAGCCAGCAACGTGTCCGGCTCGATGGCTTCTACGACCGGGCTGAAACGTAAGGTCTTCTGCGCCAGACACTTCAGCGCCACCCGGTCGCGGTGGGGCTCATATGCGGCAACGGCCAGTCCCGCCACCAGCGCATGGGCTTGGGCGAGCGATAAGCCGGGTCGTAGACCGAGCGCTCGAGCTTGTGGACAGGCCTGTTCAACGACCAGCGACGAACCGACTGGACGGACCAGCACCAATGGACGCCGCAGCCCATCGGCCGCAGCATCGTGCCGCGCCCGCTCGATCGACAGATAGGGCATGTGCAGGCATAAAATCCGCCGCATCGGATAATTCCACGACAAATGGCCCGCTGGGCCGACCCCCGAGAACCTTCAGCACCGTGACCAGCATCCGACGGACAGCGATCGGGCCGGGCAATGGATCGAACCGCACTCGGCTGGCGGCAAAGGTATGGATGTTCGGCTCAGTTCCACGGATCAGCAGGCCGAGGTTGCCGCCCGCCTCGGCCGCCAATTGGAGACGACGGGAGGCATATGCGTCGATGGATCGCAGTGGCAGCACGACGGCGGCCACCGCTTGGCAACGCAGGGATTGCTCGCAAACCCACAGCGCCTCAGTCGGATGCGACACCCGCACGACTATCAGGCGCCCCAGGGGCACGCCCAGTTGAGCTGCCCCCGGAGGATACAGGATGGTTGAAGAGTCGCCCGCCCAGGCGGGTGTGACGGATTGGCCCGCGCGAGAGTTCGAACCTCCGTAGCCATAAGACCTTGCGCCATGCTGAATGTAGATAATCCATTTGTCATCGCCGGCGACTCGACTGGCCAGCCGCAGCGCGACCGAATAGGCCGCTACGCCTTCCCGGGCGGCGAGTAGCTCATGGACGGACCCCGTAATGAATCCGCCTCCCAGGGCATGATCCAGCTCTGGAAGTCCGCTGAGGCAGCGAGTGGGCGCGGGTCGGCCGCGGCAGCGTAATTGGCGAATCTGTTCGGCCAGTTGTGCCAACCTGGGATTCCCGGGTACCCAGGTAGATGGCTCGGCAGAGGCTTCGACAATCGATACCTGATTCGGCAAACAGCCGCTAGCCGGAGGACCACTTGGCTTGGGAAGGTGAGACGCCCGGCGTGCGGGGCCAAGAGCCGGTTGAGGAGAGGCTTGGCACTGAGCAACGGTCGCATCCTGGGCGGCCGGCATGCACCTGTAAGGCGTCGGTGCCTCTTTCAGCAGGCTGCCGGCAGCGCGCACGCGGGGCGTGTCAGGCGGAGTGTTCTCCGCGAGCGAAAACATCATCCGTCCCCACTGATGCGGGCTGGTCGAGCCCGTCTACCTAATATTAACCTAACATCGGGGGCGAGTCAAATCAATTTTCGAGCTGGTCGACCATTCTGCGCACCGCCTGGATGTGGGCCGGTCCGGTGCCGCAGCAGCCCCCGATAATCAACGCTCCCAATCCCAGCCATTGTCGTGCGTATTCCGCATATTCAACCGGATGCATGTCTTCAGAAAAACTCCAACCACGTATCGGTACCGGATTGCCAATGTGGGCATATGCCGCCAGCCTGCGACCAGTTGCCTGACGCAGGCGCGGCAAGATCCGAGACAGACCCCGAGGGGGAATGCAATTCAAGCCGATCGCCACCGGCCTGGCTGGCTCGACCGCCGCAACCGCATCTTCCAGTCGGTCCCCCCCTAGCAGATCGCCGTTTTCCCTCACGACGAAAGAGATCGCCACCGGCAGCCCGATTGTGGCCGCCACCCGGGCGGCGATGCCGGCCTCGCGGAGCGTGTTCATGGTCTCAATCCAGATCAGGTCGGGGCCCGCCGCCGCCAGCCACTCCATCATTTGGGAGTGCTCAGCCCACAGCTCCGACTCCGACGGCACCAGGTCCGGCCGGTAGCAGTCTTCGACCGGTGCCACACTGGCGGCTACCAGCACCTGTCCACCCGGCTTTCCCAGGTGTGCCGCGGCCTGCCGGGCCAGGCTGACCGCCAAAGCGTTCAGAGCCGGACCCTGGTCGAGCACTCCGGCCGCCCGGAGGGTTCGCGGATTGGTCCGGAAGGTGTTGGCGACCAGGATATCGGCTCCGGCCCGGACGTATTCGGCGTGGATGGCTTTTACCGCCTGGGGCGCGTCAAGCAGGGCCCCGGCGGACCAAAGTGGGGCGGGGTGTGCCGCTCGCCGACGCTCCAGTTCCGTGCCCATGGCGCCATCCAGCACCACGACAGCCCGTTGGAGAACACGAGCGGTCTTGGCGACAGACTGGGCGATACTGTCGCCCTGCCGCTGCGGGGTCGGGTCGGGGTTCGGCCCTGACGGAGTGGAAGGTGCGCCGCCCGGGCGGCCGGCTGGGGTTTGGGGTGGGCTGTTCATGCTCGCTGGCGCCTTCTGCAACCTCCGGCTGCTGGCAGTATCATAGTGCCGACCCTCGCGGCAGGCCGCTGGGCGACCGGCGAACGGAGGCCGTAATGACCAAGACCATTCTTATCCGTGGCGGACGGATCATCGACCCCGCCCAGCAGATCGACGAGGTAGGCGACCTGGCGATTCAAGATGGCAGGATAGCGGCGATCGGGAAGCAAGCGCCGCGGTCGGCGGACGAGATCGTGGACGCGGCCGGTCTGATCGTCTCGCCCGGGCTGATCGACATGCACGTTCACCTGCGGGAGCCGGGTCAGGAAGGGGCTGAAACCATCGAGAGCGGGACGGCGGCGGCTGCGGCCGGCGGCTTCACGGCGGTAGCCTGCATGCCCAACACCGATCCGCCGCTGGACAATGACTCGGCCATCGAGTTCGTCCTGCGACAGGCGGTTTTATCGGCCAGCGTCCGCGTTTACCCGGTCGGGGCTCTGACGGTCGGTCGGGCCGGCAAGGAGTTGGCTGAGATCGGTCTGATGGTGAAGGCCGGGGCGGTGGCTTTCAGTGATGACGGCCGCGGGATCGCCGACGCCGGCGTGTGCCTCCGGGCCATGCGCTACCTGAGCATGTTCGACCGGCTCTTCATTCAGCACTGCGAAGATCCGTCGCTGAGCGGCAACGGCTGCATGAACGCCGGCCCGGTGGCGACGCGGCTGGGACTGCCGGGAATCCCCGCCGCGGCCGAAATCGTCATGGTGCAACGAGATATTACGCTGGCGTCCCAAGTCGGGATCCGCTACCACGTCGCGCACATCTCGACCGCGGGCGCGGTGGAGCTGGTCCGTCAGGCCAAGCGGTGCGGACAGCGAGTAACGGCCGAGGTTTGTCCGCATCATCTGCTGCTGACCGAGGAGGCCTGCCACGGTTACGACACCAACTACAAGATGAAGCCCCCACTGCGCACTCAGGCGGACGTGGACGCGTGCCGGCAGGGTGTACGCGACGGTACCATCGATTGTCTGGTCACCGACCATGCCCCCCACGGCAAGGAAAGCAAAGAGTACGAATTCGCCGACGCGCCCTTTGGGATTATCGGGCTGGAGACCGCCGTACCGCTGTTTATCCGGGCCCTGATCGAGCCCGGGCTGATCACCTGGCCCGCAATGATCGCGGCCATGTCTACCCGGCCTGCCGAGCTGCTGGGGGTGCCGGGCGGCACGCTTCGCGTCGGTCAGCCGGCGGACGTCACGCTCATCGACCCGGACCTGGAATGGACCGTGGATGTCGAGCAGATGCGATCCAAGAGTCGCAACAGTCCCTTTGACGGCTGGAAGGTGCGTGGCCGGGCGGTCGGCACGCTGGTCGATGGAACCTGGCGGTATCGCGACTTTGAGCGGGTCCGAGTCCACTAACCGCCGAGCGAAGTGGCGAGGATCCAGGCTCGCCGGACGATCTCCCGAACCACGTTGACCGCTCCGCCGCCGCCGAAGAACACCAGCAGCGAGAAGACGAAGGCGTGCTGGGTGATCAGCCAGGCCAGGATTCGGGGGAGGGGTTGGCACCTCAGCGACCAGCGGCGGAGGGTCGGCAGCATGCCCGAAGGCGCCTGGTCCAGTCGCTTCATCCAGCGCGCCCAGGCCTGATTAATGCCCACCATCAGGCCCATCAGCAGGCCCCAGATCGCGACTTGCAGCACCAGCCGGTGCCACAGGCCGCACACCAGGAAGGTGAAGCAGACGTTGAACAGGGCCCGGCGTCGGTTGCCGCCCAGGGGGATGTAAACGTAATCGCGAAGGATCGAGGTGAGGCTGATGTGCCAGCGCCGCCAGAATTCCCGCAGGCTGGTAGCCAGCCAGGGCCGGGCGAAGTTCTCGACTTGGCGGTAGCCCAGCAGCCGGGCCATCCCGGCCGCCACATCGCAGTAGCCGCTGAACTCCAGGTACAGCGTGAAGATGATGAGGAACCCTCCCAGATACAGCAGAGTGAAGCTCTGAATCTGCTCCGGATGTTTCCAGAACGTGTCCGGCCCGCCCAATCCCAGCTTCCTGCCCAGCAGCGGGTGGAAATACCAGGTGACGATCAGACTCTTGCCCAGGCCCAGGCCGATTCGGGCCAGGCCGGCCGGCAGGTTGCGCCACCGCCGGCGCTGGTGGCAGGTGTCCATTTCGTCCTGGAAGGGGCCGAACCGCTCGATGGGCCCTTGAATAAGCGTCGGCGCGTAGCAGGTGTAGGCCAGGAAATTGAGCAGACTTCGGCGTGGCTGGGGCAGAGCGTGGCGTTTGAGCTCCGAGAAGTAGTGAAGCATCCGGGCGGCCAGGTAGGCGGTGCCGATGTTGTGAACGTTCGCGAACATGGCGTGGAGCAGCGGAAAGGGTCGCCCGGGCGCGAAGGAATCGTGCAGCCGGTAAAAGCACGGCTCCCACCTCAGCCCGCGTGCTCCTAGGGGGAAGATCCAAGGCGCGTGCCGGAAGAGCCAGTCATTCCAGGCCGGCGGCAGCCTCAGCTCATGCAGGGCCATGGTGGCCGCGTACCAGCCGCCGATGATGGCGATCGCGGCCAGCGGCGGCCCCATCGGCCAGACGTCCGTCCGCCGACATTCGACCGCGAACCGCTCCCCGACCCGATAAAAAACGACGCAGGTCAGCAGCCACAGGCCGGCGTACAACAGGCCGACGACGTATGCCAGGAACGAAAGGCCGGTCAGTACGATGGCCAGTCGCAGCCGGCGAAACGGTGCCAGCAGCAGCACCGGCAGCAGCGGGAGGAAGTAGACCACCACGAAGCGGTCATCGAGGACATCGCCCAGCCAGAAGCCGCGCCAGTCCCGCCAAGGCGTCCTGTGGATCGGCTCGAGCAGGAGCTGCCAGCCCGAGCCGACCAGATCCATGATGGTCGCCAAACCCAAGCCTTCCATCCGCTTACCCGCAGCCGGCTTGCCGCCGCCGGACCGGCTGGCATAATCGGGGCAACGTTACCCGCTGGCCGCTCAAGGGTGAAGAGGTTTCGCCGGCACGGCCAGCCCGAGTACCGGCCCGACCGCTATGCCGCTCTGCTTCTTCGTTTCTGATCTGCATGGGCGCACCCGCCGCTACCAGCGGCTGTTCGAGGCCATCTCCGCCGAGCGGCCGGCGGCGGTCTTCCTGGGCGGAGACCTTCTGCCGCACGGTTTGTGGCGGCGGGAGGCCGAGGCCGGCGAGGACTTCGTGCAGGATTTCCTGTTGGCCGGCTTCCGACGGCTGCGGGCATCCCTGGAAGCGGTCTACCCACGGGTCTTTCTGATCCTCGGCAACGATGACGGCCGGGCGCCCGAAGCGACCTTCCAGGCCGCCCAGGCCGAGGGGCTGTGGCAGTACGTGCATGAGCGCCACGCACAGTTGGGGGATTTCGACGTCTACGGTTACGCCTGCGTACCGCCCACGCCATTTCTGCTCAAGGACTGGGAACGGTACGACGTCTCACGTCATGTGGAGCCGGGGTGCGTCTCGCCCGAGGAAGGATTCCGCACCGTGCCGGTACCGGAAAACCAGGTCAGATACGGGACAATCCAAGACGACCTGGCCCGGCTGGTCGGCGACCGGAGCCTGGACCGGGCGATCATGCTCTTCCACGCTCCGCCCTACCAGACCGGACTGGACCGCGCGGCCCTCGATGGACGGATGGTCGAGAACGTGCCGATGGATGTGCATGTCGGCAGCATCGCCATCCAGCGGTTCATCGCCCAGCGGCAGCCGCTGGTCACCCTCCACGGGCACATTCACGAGTCGGCCCGGATGACCGGCCGCTGGTCCGAGCGGATCGGACGGAGCTGGTGCTTCTCCGGGGCTCACGACGGCCCGGAACTGGCCCTGGTCCGTTTTGATCCGGAAGATCCGGCTCAGGCGACCCGGACGCTCCTGTAGCGGCCGCGGGCGGCGGACCGGGCCAGGTGAAGACCGTCTCAGGCCGCCTTCTCGGCCAGAGTCGGCAAGCCGCCCGCGATGTCGTTGAGGATGTAGTCGGTGCTCAGGCCTTCGGCCTCGCCCTCGAAGTTCAGCAGCAGTCGATGCCGCAGAGCCGGCAGCAGCGCCTTCTTCACGTCGTCGAAGCCGACGTTGTAGCGGCCGTCCAGCAGAGCATAGATCTTGGCCGCCAGGCTGAGGGCCTGGGCCCCACGCGGGCTGGCTCCCCAGCGGACATATTTATTCACCGAGGGCGGCGCGAAGGGGCTGTTGGGATGCGTGGCCAGAGTCAGCCGGATGGCGTAGTCCTGCACGTGCGGCGCGATCACCACCCGTTTGACCAGTTCCTGGCCGGCCAGGATCCGCTCGGCCGAAAGCACCGGCTGGATCTCGGGCCGGTAATGGGACGTGGTGCGGTCAAGGATGGTTTTCAGCTCCTGTCGGCTGGAGTAGCCCACCAGCAGTTTGAAGAAGAAGCGGTCGAGCTGGGCCTCCGGCAGCGGGTAGGTTCCTTCCTGCTCGATGGGGTTCTGGGTGGCCATCACGAAGAACGGCTCTTTGAGCTGGTATTTGACGCCGCCGGAGGTCACGGTGTGTTCCTGCATGGCCTCCAGCAGGGCGGATTGGGTTTTGGGGGTGGCCCGGTTGATTTCGTCGGCCAGGATCATCTGGGCGAACAGCGGCCCGCGCTGGAACTCGAAATGCCGCCGGCCGGTGGCGGGGTCTTCGGTGATGATGTTGGTGCCGATGATGTCGGCGGGCATCAGGTCGGGCGTGAACTGAATCCGGGAGAATTCCAGGCTGAGGGCCTGGGCCAAGGTGCGGATGAGCAAAGTCTTGCCCAGCCCCGGCACGCCTTCCAGCAGAGCGTGTCCGCCGGCGAACAGGCACACCAGCACGCCCTCCACGATTTCACGCTGCCCGACGATCATTTTGCCCACCTCGTCACGCAGCCGGTTGAACTCCTCCCGGAACTGGGCTACCTGCTGCTCGACATGGATCTCGCTGGATGCCATAAGTCGTCCTCCCGGCCAGGGCCGGCCTTGCGGGCCGACCGGCACATGGAACCGGCCGGCAGAATTGTACGCCTGGAGGGTCGTCTGCACGAGGAAGGCCGCGTGGCAGGCAAAGGTCGCCGGACGGTCTTGCCCCCCGGCTGGCCGGCGGCTAGCTTTAGCGGAGTTTTGTCGGCGCGGCTGGTTCCAACGGAGATCGCTTAGCAACAGGAAACCCCTCCCCATGAGCACCACCGACAACGTGCAGACCGGCGAGAAGAGAAGCCCGCTGCGGGAAATCGTCCAGCCATTTATTGATGTCGCGCATGCCCCGCGGGCCTTGTGGGGGATCAATCTGCCTTATTTTCTGGAAGGCTGGTGCTACTGGGGCATCGTGGGCTACCTGTCCATCTACTTCAGCGAGTACGTCAAGCTGGAGGAACAGCCGGCCGCCCTCTCGGTGGGCTTCCAAACCTGGGGAATCACTCTGGCGATGGTGCTCTTCGGCGGTCTGGCGGACCGCTGGGGGGTGCGGGTAGCCCTGCTTCTGGCGTTCGGGCTGATGATGATCGGCCGGGCGGCGTTGGCCGTAGGGCCCCAGCTCGGCATTGGCGGCGGGGGCACCTGGTCCGGTCTGCACCTTCTGTCCCTGCTGGGCATACTCTTCGTGGTGCTCGGCTACGGCATGTATCAGCCGGCGGCCTACGCCGGCGTGCGCCAGTTCACCACCCCCAGCACGGCGGCGATGGGCTTCGCCATGCTGTACGCGCTGATGAATTTCGGCGGCTGGCTCAACTCCTTCTTCGCCCCCGTCCGCAAAAGCATCGGAATCGCGGGCGCCTACTGGGTCTACACGGCACTCACCGGCGTTTCACTCTTGGCCACCGCGCTGATCCTGACCCGCAAGACCGTGGTCGAGGCGACCGCCGCCGCCCGCGCCAGCCGAGGTGACCAGCCGCAGCCCAACCACCCGGCAGACGCGCCCGCGGCCCAGCCCCGCGGCGGCCTGCTACAGTGGCTGAAAAACCACCCGCTGGCCGACCTCAAGTTCTCCTGCTTCATCTTTTCGCTGATCCCCGTGCAGACCCTGTTCGCCCACTTCTGGTTCACTTTTGCCAAGTACTTGCAGCGGGCCTACCGCGGCAGTTGGATCGGCGACAACTTCGAGTGGGTCCTCAATTTGAACTCCGCCCTGATTTTCATATTCGTGCCCATCGCGGCCGCGATCACCGCTCGGCGCAAAGCGTACAACATGATGATTCTGGGCACGTTCACCATGGCTGCGCCCACCTTTTTCCTGGCTCTGGGACCCAACCCGGTCACTATCTTCGCCTACGTGCTGCTGATGACGGTCGGGGAGGCGATCTGGCAGCCTCGATTCCTCGGACTGGCCACCCAAATCGCGCCGGAGGGGCGGGCCGCGGCCTACAGCGGCGCCGCTCAGTTGCCCTGGTTCTTGACCAAGGTGATCACCAGCCTTTACGCGGGCTGGTTTATGGCCAAGTACTGCCCGGCCGAGGGCCCGCTGAACACCGAGTTCATGTGGCTGATCTACGCACTGATTGCGATTACCACGCCCGTCCTTCTGGTCCTGATGAAGCCGTGGCTTTCAAAGGGCCTGAAGATGACGGCAAGCTGACCTTTGCGGGGAAGTGGTTCCGTCTGCCCAACCGGAAACAGGCCGCATATGTCCGAGCTTCAACCCCAAGTGATGACCCGGCTTCCGGAAAACGCCTACCGGGAACTCAAGCCCGGCGAAACGTATGTCCCTATGGTTCCACCCAGCGTGACCGTGCCGGAGGTCACCGCCCGGGCCATCATCTTCGGCATCGTGATGAACATCATCTTCTCGATCGCCGCCACCTTCCTGGCCCTCAAGGCCGGACAGGGCATCGAGACCGCCATCCCCATCTCGATCCTGGCCGTCGGTCTATCCGGCCTGTTGTTGCGGCTGGGTTACCGGCGCAGCTCGCTGCTGGAGAACGTCAACATCCTGGCAACCAGCACCACCTCCGGCATCGTGGCCGGCGGGACCTGTTTCACCATGCCGGCCATTTACGTCCTGAAGCTGGACCAGAAGCTGCACCTGGGCAACCTCGAGCTGTTCATGCTGATTTTCCTGGTCCCGCTGCTGGGCGCGATTCTGGGAGCGCTGTTTCTGATCCCGTTCCGCCGGTACTTCGTGAAGGAAATGCATGGGAAGTTCCCATTTCCCGAGGGCACCGCCACCAACGAGATTCTGGCAGCCGGCGCGGCCGGCGGGGGCGGCCAGGCCTGGGTGCTGGTCTACTCCTTCTTGCTGGCGGTGGTCTACAACTTCCTCTCCGGGGCCCTGAAGCTCTTCAGTGACATCTTCACGACCGGCCAGGTCGCGATCAAAGCCGGACAGGAAACGGTCAGTACCCTGGCCTTCAAGAACCCCTTCTTCGAAAACCTCACCCACAACGTCAAAGCGGTCTTCTCGCTGGGGACCGGAGCGTATTATGTCGGCCTGGGCTTCATAATCGGCCTGCGCTGGGCGGCCATAATCTGTGCCGGGTCGTTCCTCTCCTGGTTCGTGATCGTGCCCCTGCTGGCTCCCTTGAGCCTGGAACAACTCAAGCTCCTGAACCCCCACCCGGCCTTCACCGACACCGGCGCGGAGAGCCTCTGGTGGTTCGTCCCTCGAAACCTCGGAATCGGCGGGATCTTCGCGGCCGGAATCATAACCATCCTCAAAATGAGCAAGGTCATAGTGTCCGCCCTGCGTCAGGCGCTGGGCGGGCTGTTGGGGTCCGACAAGCCGGTCGGGCCGGCGGATCGCACCGATCAGGACATGAGCTACACGTCGGTTCTGATCGTCGGCCTGGTCACCACCCTGGCTTTGGCCCTGTATTTCCGCTTCTTCGTGCTCCAGGGCACCGCAAACCCGACGCGGCTGACGCTCATCTCGGTGGCGCTGGCCCTGGTGGTGTCCTTCATCTTCACCACCGTTTCCGCCTGGGCGATCGCCGTGATCTCCACCACGCCCATCTCGGGGATGACCGTCACCACCATCATCATCACGGCGGTCGTTCTCCTCGGGGCGGGGCTGGGGCGGGGCGAGCGCGGCATGCTGGCCACGCTGCTGGTCGGCGGAGTGGTTTGCACCGCCCTGTCGATGGCCGGAACCCTGGTCACGGAGTTCAAGCTGGGTTACTGGCTGGGGGCCAGCCCCAGGAAGATTCAGTGGAGCGCCATCATCGCCTCCGTCCTGGCGTCGGCGGCGGTGACTGGCACCATCATGTTCCTGGCCTTTCGTCCCGGCTACGTCAAGACGCCCCAGACGCCCGAGCCGCTGGCGGCGCCTCAGGCCAACATGATCGGCAGTGCCATCGAGGCCTTCGTCGGGCAGGAGGGGCAGGTCCCCTGGCTGCTGTACGGCACCGGGGCAGTGATCGCCATCGTGCTTCAGATGGTCAACGTCAGCCCGCTTCCGTTCGCGCTGGGCATGTACCTGCCGCTGGAAATCAACACCTCGATCCTGGTGGGGGCCTTCGTCGCCTGGCTGGTCAGCCGGAGTTCCGGCGACGAGCGGGTCCGGAAGGCCCGTACTGACAAGGGGATTCTGGTGGCGTCCGGGCTGATCGCCGGGGGAGCCATCATCGAAGTGCTGATCGTGGCTTTTGGCGTCTTGGACGAAATGTACAACCACAGCCGGATAGTGAGTTGGCTGGACTGGGGTCAGCGTCGCATTGCGGCGGGCGTCGCTCCGGAAGTGGTGGCCCAGACCGCGAACTGGCTGGGAGCGGTCGCCTTCCTGATCTTGTGTCTGATCGTGTATTGGGATTGCCGGCGGGCCAGGCCGCAGGGCGGCGCAGGCTAGGAAGGCGGCCGGGTGCCCTTCGGCTGGCCTCTCCTGAACACGTTGCCAGGCTGTCCGGTCGATGGTAGCCTCATCTTGCCAGTCGCTGACCGGGGCGCACGCGCCAGCGGCAGAGTGAACACTAGGCTGATTTAGGCTAAGAGGGAGAGCGCATGTCTGACCTACCTCATCCTACCAAGCTGCCCGAGAACGCTTACGCCGAGCTGAAGCCCGGCGAGACCTACGTGCCGATGATCCCGCCCAACATGACCGTCCCGGAGCTGACGCCCCGGATGTTCATCTTCGGTCTGATCATGAACGTGGTCTTCTCGATCGCGGCCACTTTCCTGGCCCTCAAGGCCGGTCAGGGGATCGAAACCGCCATCCCGATTTCGATCCTGGCGGTCGGTCTGTCGGGCTTTCTGCTGAAGGCCGGCGGCCGGGCCAGCTCCATCCTGGAAAACGTCTACATCCTCTCGATCAGCACGACCTCCGGTTATGTGGCGGGCGGCACCTGTTTCACCATGCCGGCCATCTACATCCTGGAGCTCCATTCCAAACTCCATATGGGCAATCCGGCCCTGTTTCTGGAGATCACCCTGGTGCCGTTCCTGGGGGCGGTCCTGGGCGTGATCTTCCTGATCCCGTTCCGACGCTACTTTGTCAAGCATATGCACGGCAAGCTGCCCTTTCCCGAGGCCACCGCGACCAACGAAATCCTGGTGACCGGGGCCTCCGGCAGCACCACCCAGGCCTGGATCCTCATCTACTCGTTCATCCTCTCGGCCATCTACACCCTGGCGGCCACCGCCCTGAAGCTGTTTTCCGACCGGTTCACCACCGGTTTGACCAGGCTGGAGGCCGCCGGCCGGGAGACGGTCACAACTCTGGCCTTCGGCACCACCGGCCTGTTCGCCACCCTGACCACCAAGATCAAGGCGGTCTTCTCGATGGGGGCCGGGGCCTACTACCTGGGGCTGGGGTTCATCATCGGCCCGCGATACGCCTCGATCATCTGTGCCGGCTCGCTGCTCTCATGTTTCGTCATCATCCCGCTTCTGGGACAGTTGAGTCTGGAGCAGCTCCAAATACTCAACCCGGCCCTGAAGGGAACCTCGGTCGACGAGATCTTTTCCGCCATCCCCAAGAACATCGGCATCGGGGCGATCTTCACGGCGGGCATCCTCTCGATCTTGAAGATGTCCGGCGTCATCGTGACCGCCTTGCGACAGGCTCTAGGCAGTCTGGCTCGCAAGCCGGAGTTGGGCGCGACCGCCGACCGCACCGACCAGGACATCAGCTACGGCGCGATGGCGGTGATGGGCGTGCTGGTGATTATCGCCATGGTGGTGTTCTTCCGTTTCGTGGCCCTGGCCGGCCTGCCCAACCCGACCTGGCTAACCTTCATCTCGATCGTGCTGGCCCTGGTGATTACCTTCCTGTTCACCACCGTTTCCGCCTGGGCGATCGCGATGATCTCGGTCACCCCGATCTCGGGCATGACGGTCACCACGATCATCATCACGGCGGTGCTGCTGTCGGCGGCCGGCTTGCCGCGGGGCGACGTCGCCATGTTGGGCGTGCTGCTGGTGGGCGGGGTGGTCTGCACCGGGCTATCGCTGGCCGGCGGTCTGATCACCAACTTCAAGCTGGCCTACTGGCTGGGGGCCAGTCCCCGACGCATCACCTGGAACGCGCTGGCCGGCTCGCTGGTCTCGGCGATCTTCGTCTGCGGCACCATCATGGTCATGGCCTACAAGCCCGGTTACCTCGGCCCTGGCAAGGTGGAGGCCCCCCAGGCCAACATGATGGCCAGCGCCCTGGAGAGCTTTTTGGGCACCGGCGAGGTTCCTTGGCTGCTCTACGGCGTCGGGGTGATGATCGCCCTGACCATGCAGTTGGTCGGCATCTCCCCGCTGGCGTTCGGACTGGGCATGTACCTCCCGATGTACATCAACACCGGCATCCTGGTGGGCGCCTTCGTGTCGGCGCTGGTCAAAAAGAGCACCAAGGACGAGAAACTCTCCAAGGCCCGCAGCAACAAGGGCATCCTGCTCGCCTCCGGCCTGATCGCCGGCGGGGCCATCATGGAGGTGCTGGTCAACTTCACCGGTGCCCTGGACGACTTCTTCTGGAATAAGACCGTAATGCCCTCCCTGGATCTGGGTCGCAGAATGCTCGACGCCGGCGTCAACCCCGAACACCTGGCACGAACCCAGAACTGGCTGGGCCTGGTCCTGTTCCTGCTTCTGTGCGTCTTTGTGTATTTCGACTGTCGGCGAGCCAAGCCCGAGCTGGGCGTAGGCGAGCTGGGTTAAGCCGAGCCCCATGGCCGACAGCCTGACACCACCGGCGGCCAAGCCCGGCTGGCGCTTCCCGGCCACTTTCTGGTTCGCCAACGCCGCCGAGCTGCTGGAGCGGGCCGCTTATTACGGCATGTTCATCACGCTGGCCCGGTATCTCAACCAGGAGATCGGGTTCAGCGACGTGGAGGTCGGCTGGCTCATCGCCGGCTTCACCTTCATCCTCTACTTCCTCCCAACCCTCATGGGCATCCTGGCCGACAAGATCGGCTTTCGGGCCGCCCTGATGGCGGCTTTCACCCTCCTGGCGGCCGGCTATGCCTTGCTGGGAAGCTTTCAGCTCAAAGCCACCGCGGTCATCTCGCTGGTGCTGATCATGACCGGCGGAGCGATCGTCAAGCCGGTCATCTCCGGCACGGCCGCCAAGTGCAGCGATGCCGCCAACCGGGCCCGGGCGATGTCCATCTTCTACATGGTGGTCAACATCGGGTCATTCTCCGGCAAAGGTTTGGCCGCCGAGCTGAACCTCCGATTGGGGCTGCGCTACATCAACTTCTACGCGGCGGGGATGGCCCTGGCCGCCCTGCTTCTGGTCAGCCTGCTATACCGCAACGTGGACACCGCCGGCATGGGCAAGACCGTCGGCCAGGCCCTGCGCGGGCTGCTGAAGGTGATATTGAATTTCCGCTACCTGAGCCTGCTGTTGATCGTGGCCGGCTTCTGGGCCATCCAGGGACAACTCTACGCCTCGATGCCGACCTACGTGGAACGCATGCTGGGCACCGGCTACCGACCGGAATGGCTGGCCAACATCAACCCGGCCGTGGTGGTGCTGCTGGTGGTGCCGATCACCCACCTGGCCCGTCGCCTGCGGCCCGAAAGCTCGATCGGGATCGCCCTGCTCATCATTCCCTTCACCGCCCTGATCATCGCACTCACGCCCATGTTTACCCAGCTCGCCGGCGGACCGCTGGACCTCAAGGTCGTCAGCCTGCATCCGCTGATTCTGACGCTCGTGATTGGGATAGCCCTTCAGGGCCTGGCGGAGTGTTTCCTCTCGCCACGGTTCTACGAGTACACCTCCAAGCAGGCCCCCCCGGGCGAGGTGGGGCTGTACATGGGCTACCAGAGCCTGACCACCTGTTTCGCCTGGCTGTTCGGGTTCATCCTGTCGGGGTACCTTCTGAAAGGTTTTTGTCCTGACCCGCGCACCTTGTCAGCCGCGGACTACGCCCAGTGGCAGGCGGCCCTGGCCGGGCAGGGGGAGATGCCGGCCGCCTACGCTCATGCTCATTACCTGTGGTACGCGTTCGCCGCCGTCGGATTCGGCGCGTTTCTGGCCCTGCTGGTCTTCCGGTTTCTGACCGCCTGGATTGATGAGCGACGGGCACAGTCGGGCCGACTCCCGAGTTGACCGGGCGCGGCCGGGTGGTCCGCGCGGCAACTTGCCTATCGCCGATTGCGGTCTGAAAATGGTCTCTCGGCTTTCAGGCAAGGAGACGAAAGGATGTGCAAGTACCGTCAGTTCTTAGGCCTAGCGGCATTTCTGCTGACCGGTGGGCTGATCTGCCTCTCGCAAAACCCGCGGCGTACTCACGAGATCACGGTCGATGATTATCTGACCCTCCACCCGATCACCGGCTGTGTCGCCTCGCCCGACGGTCGGCAGGTCGCCTTCAGCGAGCTTCGCTGGGGCGAACACGATGAGCCGCGACAGACCGAGCTGTGGGTGGTTGACACAGCCGGCGGTCGGCCCACGCGGCTGACCTTTGACCGGGCCAACGACAGTGACCCGCAATGGTCCCCGGACGGGCAGCGCCTCTACTTTCAGAGCAAGCGGAACCGCGGGGATAAGAAGCCTCCGTACGATGGCAGCACCCAGGTCTGGGTGATCGGGACCCAGCCGGGCGAGCCGTTGGCCGTGACTTGTGTCAAGGGTGGCATCTTGGCCTACCGGCTTTCCAAGGACGGCCGCACGCTCTACTACACCAAAGAGGGCGAGGAGGCCGAGAAGGAGTGGAAGGAGCTGCGGAAAAAATACCCGGATATCAAGTTCGGTCACGGCCCAGTCAAGTACACCGAGCTGTGGAAGCTGGACCTGGAAAACTGGCGTGAACACAGGCTTCTGACGCCGCAGCGCGTCATCCTGGATTTCTGGGTCGCGCCCGACGACCGCCGGGTCGCCCTGATCACCAGCCCCGACGATCGGCTGATCAGCAAGGAGGGCAAGTCCCGGGTGGAAGTATTCGACGCCACCACCGGCCAGACCATCATCCTGCCCGAGCAGCTCTACCGCGATCAGGCCCCATCGCCGTATGGCTGGGTTGAGAACCTGGCCTGGTCGCCGGACAGCCGGGCATTGGCGTTCACGGTGAGTTTCGACGGTTATCCGACGCAGATTCTGGTTGCGGAATCGCTCGATGGCCAGCCAGCGGTCCGCATGCTGACCCGGCCGGCCGGCGTCGAGGTGATGGGCACGCTCCAGTGGCTGCCCGGGACTGGCGACCTGTGTTTCCTGGGCCAGCAGCGGGCCCGGCAGCGGGTCTACTGCATCGGCCAGGTCCGGGACGGCCGACAAGGCGATTTCCGCGTGCTTACCCCAGGCGACGTCGTGGTTTTCGCTTACAGCTTCGCCGGCGACGGCCGGCACATGGCCATGGTCAAGAGTGACACTCAGGATCCCGGCAGCCTGTTCTGGGCCGACCTGGCCAGCCCGGACGCCAGTCCGCTTCAACTGGCCGATCTCAATCCTCAGGTCGACACCTGGAAGCTGCCGCAGATTTCGCTGGTAACCTGGCAGGCTCCCGATGGAGTCGAGGTAGAGGGCGTGCTCGAGTTGCCGCCGGACTATCAGCCCGGCGGGGGCCGCCTGCCGCTGGTGGTCGAACTGCATGGCGGCCCGACCGACGCGACCCTCTTCAATCTGCGCTACTGGATTTATGGCAGAACCATCCTGGCCGCCAGGGGCTACGCTTTGCTCAGCCCCAATTACCGCGGCTCGACCGGCTACGGCGATAAGTTCATGACCGACCTGATCGGGCGCGAAAATGATATTGAAGTCCAGGATATTCTGTCCGGGGTGGACGCGATGATCGAGCGCGGCATCGCCGACCCGGACCGTCTGGGAGTGATGGGCTGGAGCAACGGGGGGTTCCTGGTCAACTGCCTGATCACCACCACGCAGCGGTTCAAGGCCGCCAGCACGGGGGCGGGCGTCTTCGACCAGTTGATGCAATGGGGACTGGAGGACACCCCCGGGCACGTGATCAACTACATGCGCGGCTTGCCGTGGGAGCGCACCGAGGCGTATGTCCGGGCCTCGCCGGCCTACCGGCTCGGCCGGGTGACCACCCCGACCCTGATTCACGTGGGGGAAAACGACGAGCGTGTGCCGGCGGCGCACGCTCGGGCGCTGTACCGGGGACTGAAGGAATACACCAGCGTCCCGACCGTGCTGCTGGTCTATCCCGGGGCCGGGCATGGTCTGTCGGTCTCCGATCACCGCAAAGGCAAGCTGGAATGGGACCTCGCCTGGTTCGACCGCTACCTGCTCGAGCAGCCGCCCGAGTGATGATCGCGGCCGAGGGGGCGATTGGCGCATGCGTTTGCCCGGCCGAGGTCTGGACCCGTGGCCACCACCCCGCTTGAAAAACGATCGCCGGATCAGGAGCTGCTCTCGCCCGAATTCATGACCCGGCTCGAGCGGCTCGAGATCCTGTCCCGCAAGATTTTCGTCGGGCACATGAAGGGCGAACGCCGCAGCAAGCGGAAGGGGCAGAGCGTCGAGTTCGCCGACTATCGCAACTACGTGGTCGGCGATGATCTGCGATTCCTGGACTGGAACATCTACGCCCGCCTGGAACGGCCGCTGCTCAAGCTCTACCTGGAGGAGGAAGACCTCAACGTCACCATATTGATCGACGTCTCCAAGAGCATGGACTGGGGCGACCCGCACAAAGGGCTGTACGTCAGGCGGGTCGCCGCCGCCCTGGCCTACATCGGCCTGGTCAACTATGACCGGGTGAACCTGTACGCGTATTCCGACACGCTGTCCCACGAGATGCGCGGGGTCCGCGGACGCCGGCTGACCTCGCAGGTCATTCAGTTTCTCGAGAGCATCCCCTATCAGGGCCGCTCGAATCTGGCGGCCGTCGCCAAGCGCTTCGCG
This sequence comes from uncultured Planctomycetales bacterium, assembly GCA_964482395.1. GTDB lineage: Bacteria > Planctomycetota > Phycisphaerae > UBA1845 > Fen-1342 > CAYZXK01. The sequence goes on from CAYZXK010000154.1 coordinate 40,264, forward strand.
GTCCGCCACGTCGGCAAAGGCGTGGTGGTGGTCCTGAGCGACTTTCTGGACAAGGGCGGTTATGCCGACGGAATCCGCTACCTGCTCAGTCGCGACCTGGACCTCTACCTGGTGCAGACCCTTTGCCCCGAGGAACTCGACCCGCCTCTGGCCGGTGACCTGAAGCTGCGCGACGTCGAAGATGACGACCTGGCCGAGGTCACCATCAGCAAGCCGCTGCTGGACCGTTACCGGTCCAACCTGCAAGCCTACTGCACGGGCTTGAGGGACTACTGCGTCCGGCGCGGCATCACCTACCTGTTCACAAGCACCCGGGTCGGCTTCGACGTGCTGGTGATGGCCTACTTGCGCCAGCGCGGATTATTGCGCTGAAGTCTCGACCGGGACGCTGCGTTGCAACCGGCGCCACAGCTTGGCTGTGGCCGAAGGTGCCAGATAACATGCTGATATGAGCTTTCTGAATCTGTGGTGGGCCGCCGGCATCGCCGCCATTGTCGTGCCGGTCCTGCTGATCCTGTACTTCCTCAAGCTCCGCCGACGCGAGCAGCTCGTGTCGTCCACCCTGCTGTGGAAGCGAGCAGTGCAGGACTTGCAGGTCAATGTGCCCTTCCAGCGACTTCGCAAGAACCTCCTGCTGTTTCTGCAACTGCTGATACTGGCCGCCGCGATCCTGGCCCTGGCCCGACCTATAATCCACACCGAACTGGCCGACCAGGCCCGAGTCGTCATCCTGATCGACCGCTCGGCCTCGATGAACGCCCGCGAAGGGGAAGAGACCCGTTTGGATCAGGCCAAGGAGGAGGCGGTCCGACTGGTGCGCAGCCTGAACCGGCCGCTGGGGCGCTGGTGGTCGCTTCTGTCTTTTGGTCAGTCCAAGCCCCAGACCCAGGTCATGGTGATCGCATTTGCCGATCGGGCCACCGTGGTTTCTCCGTTCACGACCAACACCGGGCAGCTTGTGGACCTGATTCGAAGGATTGAACCCACCGACGGACAAACCGACCTGAGCGAGGCCCTGGAGCTGGCCCAGGCATACATGGCGTCAGCGGGCCCCGGGGGGACGGAAACCGAGGCTGCCGCAGCCGGCCCGGAATTTCCGGCGAAGCTGATATTAATATCGGACGGGAAGCTGCCCCGCGTGGGCAAGACGGTTTCCGCCGGCAGCACCCTGGAGCTGATTCGGGTCGGTCGGGCCCAGGACAACGTCGGCATCACGGCCTTGCGGGCCCAGCGCAGCTACGAGCGGCCCGAAAACGTGGACGTCTTGCTCACCGTCCGCAACTTCGGTCCCCGCCCGATCGAAACCGACCTATCCGTGTACCTGGACGGGACCATCCGGTCCGTGAGAACGCTCCGGCTGGCTCAGGCCGGCCCGGTTGGGGCCGAGCCGCCCCGGTCAAGCGACGAGAGCCCGGCGCTGGCCGATACCCAATCGCTCGGCTTCAGTCTCCCGCTCGACCGGGCGGCGGTGGTCGAAGCTCGCCTTTCACGGCGTGATGCACTTTCGGTGGATAACTCGGCCTTCGCGGTTATTCCGCCCCCGCGTAAACTCCGCGTCCTGGTGGTCAGCGACGGCCGGTACCCTTTTTTCGGCAGCGTGATTCGGGCTTTGCCACTGGAAGAGTTTCCATTTGTGACGCCCGCGGAATATGAGAAGCGACGATCGGAGTACTCGGTCGACGGGCAATCGGCGTTCGACGTGGTTGTTTTCGACAAGTATTCGCCGGACCGCCTGCCGGCGGGCAATTACCTGTTTCTGGGAGCGGTCCCAAACGTCGAGGGGATCCAGATCGGCCCAGCTTCGCAGAATCACGGCCTGGTATGGTGGGACGAGACCCACCCGGTTCTCCGCCATGCTGCCCTGGAGTACGTATACGTCGCCGAGAGCCGGACCGTAACGCTTCCACCCCGGGCTCAGGTGTTGGCGGAGGGTCCGGATGGGCCGGTGCTATTCCGATACGCCGTCGACGGCCGCCAGTATCTGGTCCTCACCTTCGCCGTTGAAAGCAGCACCTGGTGGAGCAAGCTGAGCTTCGTGATCTTCATGTACAACGCCATCCGCTACCTGGGCGGCAGCGAATCGGAGATTCAGCCGGACCTGCTGCGACCCGGCGCAACATTGCGAATTCCAGTTCCGCCTGCCAGCGCTAAGGTCAAGCTGTTCCGTCCGGATGGCGCGAAGGTGACGCTGGTGCCAGATTCGTCCGGGCTGGCCTATTATGGGGGCACAGAGCGGGTCGGGCTTTATCGGGTCGAGGGCGGCCTGCCTGGCCGGGATCGATTCGCCGTCAACTTGGTAGACGAGTCGGAAAGTGACATAGCTCCGCCGACTGCCCCGCTGGTACTCGACCACCGTCAGGTCCGCGAGCTGGCCAGCTCGAGGACTGCCACGCCGGAGGTCTGGCGATGGTTCATCGGAGCGGCCCTATTGTTGGTCCTGCTGGAATGGTGGATCTACAATCGCCGGGTGATGATTTGAGGTCGTCGGCCGGCGTCGGAGTCGGCGGCGACCGGCCGCAAGGGGCCCGGAAGCGGCCCGCTCGGCGGGTGCGGTTGTGCTGCACCGGGGCTTGGCCCCATAACCTACAGGCACGTCAATGAAGGCAGAAGACCTCAAGCCCGGACAGCCAGTACGCGTCTGGCAGACCATCGACCGACGTGAGAGCGATTGGATTACGCCGGTCGTAGGCACCGTTCAGTCCGTATATCGCGAAAAAACCGGAAGTTGGCACGCTCACGGCAAGGACGGCAGGCTTTGGCTTCTCCGCCTGCGTCTGGTCAAGCCGGATGGCGAGACCACCACCCTGGTAGTCGACCACCTCACCCGGATAGAGCTGCTGGACGAGCTACCCGTCACACACGACCAGGTATCGAGCGGTCGCTGAATGGCCTGCCACCGCGGCCCGCGGCGGGAACCCCGAGGGTACGGTGTTTTCCATCGAGGCTGCTTATGTGGTGACATCTTTGT
>CAYZXK010000155.1:0-8313 GCA_964482395.1 uncultured Planctomycetales bacterium
TCCGCGGGCAGCGTTGCCGCCTGACTCCGGGCCAAACCAGCTTTTTCGGCTAGTCCGGGCAGGGCGGGGGATCTAACCGTTCTCGTCCAGGGAGAGCGCCGGCTTCTGATAGCGGGGGCGGTATTTTTCGAGCAGTTCCCGCAGTTTGGGCTGGTCGGGTTTGATCTCCAGGCTGCGGTGCCAGGCCTCGACCGCCTCATCGCGGAGGGTGACCTTCTCGGGGTGTTCGAGGTACTGGGTCATCAGGACGACGCCGTAGCCGGCATAGGCGGCCGCGTTGCGCGAGTCGAGCTCGATGGCCCGCCGATAGCTTTCCGCAGCCGCGTCGTAAGCCTGCTCTCGCCAGAGGGTGTACCCCAGCCGCTCGTGGGCGACTGACAGGTTGGGATCCAACTGGAGGGCCACTTTCAGCGTGCGGTGGGCGGTTTCCCAGCGCTCCTGGTTCAAATAGACGGTGGCTAGATTCACCAGGACGATGGGCTGTGCCGCGTCGCACTCCAGCGATTCCTTGTACGCCTTGATCGCCTCGTAGTCCTTGCCCTGGGCTGCCAGAGCCGCACCCAGATTGCTGCGGGCGTAGGCGCTGCGGGGGTCGAGCTTGATGGCCGCGCGATATTGCTCGATCGCCTGATCCAACTCTCCGTTCTGGTGGTAGCAGGTGGCCAGTCGGAACCGCAGCTCGAAGTTGCGGGGGTCCAGTTCGCAGGCCATCAGGTAGGCTCGGATGGCCTGGGTCATTTTCTCCAGTAGCCGGTAGACTTCGCCCAGCTCCACAATCGACCGCAGACTGGCGGGGTCCAACCGCACTGCCTGCTGCAACGAGTCCGCCGCCAGCTCCAGCTCCCCCTTTTGCTTATAGGCCATCCCGAGCTTATAGTGGCCCTCGGCCCACTGAGGGTCGAGTTGGACCGCCCGGCGGAACTCGGCCAGGGCCGCGTCCAGTTGCTGGGCTGAAAGGGCCTTCTCCCCCTGCTGAAGCCGGAATCGGGCCAGCTCGTGCCCAATCAGACAGCCCCCGCACAGCCCAAGCAGGCCGATCAAAGCAAAAGCCTGGCGAGCCATACGCCGAAATCGCTTAGCCGCAACCGACGGTCCGGTTATCCACACCTGATTGGTTCCCCTGGCACATCCGGGCATAGACCGCGTCGAGCACGTGGGCAATCTTTTACCCGTCGGCTCCCGAGAACGTCAACCTTACGCCCCGGCGGGGCGGTCGGCTGCTGCCGGGCTTGATGACGATTATCGGGCGTTCCGCTCTGTAACTTCTGTTTATTTGGCCTGCTCGGCCCACTTGTCCAGGTAACTTTGGGCCATCGCTTGAACCAGCTCGTCCGGATCATCGCGCGCCAGACCCTCGGCCCGCGGGGCGAAGGTCGGTCCCTGTCGCGCCAGGACGCGGGTGGCCATCAGACGCACCAGCCAGTGCGAGTGCTCCAGACATCGCTCGACCGCGTCGGTCATGGGTCGGTCCAGTCCAACTTCCTCCAATGCCTCCAGCGTCCGGACCCGCAGTTCCCAGGAATCGCTGCCCAGCAGGTCCAGGAGGGCCGCACGCAGCCGGTCGATGGGAAGCGGCGTCACCGTGTAGTTCAGCCGCTTCATCTGGCTGCGTTGCTGTTCCCCCAGCAACTCGGCCACGGTCGCGATGGCTCGGGCCCGGGCGGCGTCCGATTGCCCGGTCAGGGCGCTGAACAGGGCCGCCAACCCTTCGCGGCCGGTAGAGGCCGGCAGACGGTTGAAGTAGACCGGCTGGGCCAATTGCAGCCCGCCCAAACTGGGACGCCATTGCCCGTCCGGCCACAACTCCGCGTCCACCATTGCCTGGATGGTCAGTCGCTGTAGGTGCTGGGGCGTCTGTCGGGAGACCCGCCGAAGCGGGCCGACGTCGATTGTGTGGCGAACCCGGACCGTCTGGCCCGGATAGAGCACACGGACTCGATCCAGGCTGATCGTCATCAAGCCGGGGTAGTTGCGTTGCTGGTCGCCGTCCAGCGTGAAGGACAGGAGAAACACCGGATTGACCATGGCGTCCGGTCCGAGCGTGATCGGGAACGGCCCGCGGTTGGTCAGCCAGAAGGTTGCCCACCAGGGTTGGCCCGGTCCCGGGCTGACGTCATCCGGGCCAGTCCGGCCGCCAGGAACCGGCCGGGCTCGGCCCGAAACTCCAGCACCCGTCGGTCGAATTCGGCCAGCACTTTGGTCAGTTCCACGTTGACTTCAGCGGGGTGGGTGGACGCAGCCGGTTGAGAAGCGGGCCCGACGCTCGGCAGCTCGCGCAACAGGTCGGCCGCGGGACCGACACCGGGCCTGGGGTTGAGATTGGCGATCACGTCTGCCGCGGCGGCCGCATCACCGGCTTCGGCGGTCAGCTTGGCCAGCATGTAGGCGGCGTAGGCATCCTCGGCCGCGATCGGAACCAGCGCCTCTTTGGCCGGTTCGGCCTGAAAATTCAGGGCCCGCGCCCAGCCGAGGACACGTCGTACAAACGGATCGGTCGGCAGTCGCTCGGCTGCCGCCTCGGCCAGCATCAGGGCTCGCTGCGGCTGGGGCTCCAGCGTGCAGTAGAACCATCCCGCCTGGGCGACCTCGTTGATCGGCGACTCCTCCGGGACCCGCAATGCGGCAAACCGGGTCTTCAACTGGGCACGAACCGCTTCGGCTTCGCTGGTGCGTCCGGCCTGGATGAGCAGATAGTGGAGGAACATCCCGGCCTCCGCGCCCACTTGGAAATCGGTCACGGCCGCCCGGCGGGTTTGCTCGATCGCCTCCTCGACCAGGCCGCGAGCCAACTGGTTATGTGCCAGGTCCAGGCAGAAGCGGCCGGGGAGGACGGCCGTTTCTGCGGACCGGCCGGCCAAGCCGCGAGCATAGTCGTAGAAGCCGGCCGCCGCCTCCGACTGGCCGGACTGATCCAAAAGCAGTGCCACCTGCCATGCGGCGGCGAAATCCAGCGGCCGGGTCGCCAGCACTTGCAGGCTGGCCCGCAGCCGCTGGGACAGAGTGGCGTCCGGGCCCAGGGTTTGCAGGGCCAGTGCTGCGGCGTCGGGATTGGCCGGGTCCAGCTTCAGAGCCTCCTCGACCTCCCGTCGAGCTGCGGGCCAGTCCAGCCGTTCCAACGCCAGACGGCCCAACTCCAGATGGACCAGGGCCCGCATGGGGGCGGGGCGGGGCGCGGCCGCTACCGCTTCCAGCCACTCGGCCCGCTTCTCGACCGTCTGATGCGACCGCAGGCCGGCCGCCAACCACAGCCTGAACGCGGTCTGGTTGCTCGGATCGGCCTCGACCAGGCCGACCAGCATCCGGTCGGCTTCACTCTGATCGCCGGCGAGCATCGCCAGCTCGTACAAGAATGTGTAGGCATCGGCCTGGGCGGGTTCGAGCCGGATGGCTGCGTGCAGAAGGGTCCGGATGTGTTGGACGTCGGCGGCAGTCTGTTTGCCGCGCTGCGTCAGCCCATGGTGCCGGGCCGAATCTACCAGCATTTGCGGTATCGTCCGCGGCTGATCCGAAGCCCCGGCCAGCGCGGCGCAGGTGACCAAACTCAGGCCGCAGAGCGTGACGGAATGTCGGAGTGGCAAGCGCAGCACAGGCGGCTCCCGGACTCTATCGGGTTCGCATGATATCCGGCCCGACCGAATTTTCACCGGGGGCACAAAGAACCGGCCACGGCTGGACGTAGCCGGGGGTGGGCTAGTCGGTCTGGGGGCCGGGGCGCCGGCCGCTGATTACGTTCGGCTTGAAGACCCGCGATTCGAGAGCCTTGAGGTACCCGGTCCAGTCGCTGGCGGGGTCGGTGTCGGCCGCGATCGCTTCCCGCACCATGGCCAGCTTGGCGTCCAGATTGTCCAGGTAGTGCACCATTATCGCTTCGCCGGTGGCCGGTAGACGCGGGCTGCCGAATTCGTACTTGCCGTGGTGCGAAAGGATGATGTGCTTGAGAGCCATTTCGACCTCAGCCGGGAAGGGCTGACCGCTCTCCTGCTCGATCTGGCGACACTTGTCGTGCACCCACAGGACGCACTGGACGATGTGGCCGATCAGTTGCCCCTCGTTGGTGTACTCGAAGTTGGTCTGATATCGCAGCTCCCGCACCTTCCCGACATCGTGGAGGAAGATGCCCGCCAGAACCAGGTCCGGGCTGATCTGGGGATAGAGCGGACAGACCACCCGGGCCAGCCGCAGCAGATTGCGGGTATGTTCGACCAGGCCGCCCACGTAGGCGTGATGCAACTGGACCGCGGCCGGGGCCCGCTTGAAATCGGCCACGAACTGCGGGTCGTTGACGAACTTGCCCACCAGATTCAAAAGCTCGCGGTGCCGGATGCCGCGCAGCAGCTCCTTGACCTCCTCCCACAGCGTGTCCACGTCCTGGCTGGTAGCCGGCAGGAAGTCGGCCGGGTCGTAGCTTCCCGGCTCCACCTGACGTACCGCGTCAATGATGAATTGCCGGCTACCCTTGTAGTTTTCCACTCGCCCCCGGAAGTGCAGCAGCCCACCCTCGGGAATGGAATCATACAGCTCCTGCGAGGCCTGCCAGAGCCGGGCCGTCATCTGGCCGGTGGCATCGGCAATCACCGCGTGTATATAGAGGCTTCCGTTGCTGGTGGTGCGCAGGTCCTTGGCGGCCAGCCGGTAAACCTGGTCCTCCACCCGCTCGCCAGCCTGCAACTGGGCGATCGGACGCCGGCGAACACCCTGACCCGAGCTCATGGTTGACCGCCCTGGCTGGCCTGGCCGCGACCCCGAAGCTGAGCAGTCCACTCGTAAGCGTCGGGCGTGATGAACACCGTGTGGGGTCCGAACAGGTCCTGTCGCATCACCATTCCCAGCGGCGTCGTGTAATACGAATGGATGGCCGCGGCCAGCTCGCGGACGGCTGCCGCTCTGGGTTTGCCCGCCTGTTCGATGGAACGCAGGTTGGCGGACAAGCCCTCCACCGACCCCCCGTAGCGATACACGATCTCGGAGATCAGGATCTGATGAGCCGAGCGTTGCACCAGGGCCCAGTCGGCGTGCCGGTCGGCATGGAAGACCACCTGGTGCAGCCGCTCGATTTCGGCCTGGATGGCCTGGAGGTCCGGGCGCGACCTGATCGCGGCGCTCAGGGCTTCCAGTTGCTCATGGGCCAGCGGCGGCAAAGCTCACCTTCCTGCCGCCCGGCGATCAGCACCCGGCTCCAGGTGGCCTGGTCGCGGGCCGTAAGAACGTTCGGTCACTCTTTGGGGGGCCTGCGCAGGGCACCCTTGGAACTCCGTCCCGCCGGCTTGGTTTCCGGGGTCGGGACGCCGGCCTGTTTATCGCCGGCCTCAGCAGCCTCGGGTTCCAGGCTGGGAAGCTCGAGCTGTTGCCCCTGAGACATCTGCATCAATGCGGCCATCAGGCCCTGCGGGTCAATGGTCTTGGAGCGGTCGACGTAGTCGATCACATTATCCAGCATCTGTTGAAGCTGCCGGTGGAACGCCAAAACCTGCTCCACGTCCGCCTCATCCAGCGGGGCAGGGAGCTGGAACTTCCACTGATCGCCCTGCAAGCTCAGCCGTATGCTCGGCTCGGCCGCGGCCGGCCCCAGGAGCATCACCGCCAGATTCGGCTCCACCACCGCGTTCTGACCGTCCTCCAGCACGTCCCACTTGAGGCCGACCCCCATCGTCTCCTGTATCGCTGCCACCAGGGACTGCGGTGGAATCCCCTCGGGCTTGAACTTCTCGAGCACGAAGCGTTGCAGCGTTTCCAGTCGCTCGAAAGTATGCCCCAGGACCTCGAGTGGTTCGGTCTCGGTCAGCGGGGCCACCTGCTCCGGGTTGAAGCAGGCAAGTGCCTGCTCAACGTTCCCGGCCTCGAGGGCTTTGATCAGCCGGTTGATGGCCGCCTTGATCTGGTTGTCGACATCGCCGCCGGTCTTGGCTGCGGCCTTCTCCGGCTTGGGCACAGTCGCCTCGGTCGGCGTCTTGCTGGGCAGGTAGGACACGGGGTCTTGCAGAATGCCGGGGTCGAAGCTGTGGGCGACAAGCGGGGCGCCCTCCTTCGACTGGCCCAGACTCTGGTTCTGACGGGTCGGCCAGTCCTGTGAGGGCCCGCAACCGCATACCAGCCAGCTCGTGCAGCAGCCAAGGGCTATGGCCGCCCCTAGCGTAGTTCTTGCGGTGATCCACAGTCTGAACATGGTTTGCATCCTTGGCTCGCCCTTGAGCGCCTCCCTTCCCACACCCCCAGCCGGGGCGGCCACCCAGCCGCCCGGCCCGCAACGGCTGCCACTCATACTAAGACCGTAGCTCGCAGATAACTCCGCGTCAACCGCGGCAGTCCGACTGGGGTAGGCCCGGCGGCTCGGTCCGTTCATCCGCGGCGTAAGGGCAGGGGGGTCTGACCAAATGCGGCCCGAAGCGGTGCAGGCCGTCAGCGACCCTCGGCGTCAGCAAGTCGGTCGCGTAGCTCGGCCGCCCGCTCATAGTCTTCCATGGCTATGGCCAGTTCGAGCTCGGACCGCAGTCGGGCCGGGGAGTCGGCCGGCAGCTTCTCCAGCACCTCGCGTCGGAGGGCCAACAACGTGCTGATCTCACTTTCCGTCGCCGGTTGTTCGCCCGCGCAGGCGTCCAGAGCTTCCAGGCTGGCCAGTCCTTCGTCCGCCAGTTGCAGCGCCAGATCGGTCTGTCCCCGGGCCAGGGCATGGAGCACCTTGCCCCGGATGTGCATCATGAGCACGTACGGCCGCTGCGCCCGAAGCATCGCCCGATCAGATTCGGCGGCGGCGTAACGCTGGCACAGGTCGATCATCCGCAGGTTATGGGCCGTGTCGCGCTCCACTCCCCGGTACTCTTCCAGCACGAACAGGGACAGGTACCGTTGGTAATAGAGGTACGCCTCGTGGCGCAGGGCCTGGCACTCCTCCGGCGTGAGGACGAAGTCCTCGTCGTCGCCGTGCAGCTCGATATGCTCACGCAGCCGCTCTTCGTGATACTGGAGCAGCGATTCACAGCCGTGTGGCCGGAACCCGTCGGGCCGGCCGGAACACTCCAGTTGGAGCACTCCCAGGTCGATGCGGGTCTGGATTTTCTCCCGGCCGTCCCGGCCGATGATCTTGCGGCAGGAGATCTTCCCGGGCTCGAACTCCCACCCCTCCAGAATGGTGCGCAGGTCGCGTATCATGACAGTGGGGTATCGGCCGACTGGAAAGGTGGCATCAGCCGGCGGCAGATCGGGCGACCTGCCGGCCGGGAAAGTCGGCCCCGGACGTTGAAGGCGATGCGAGTTATTGCGGGTATATTTCGCGGACGTTTGCTCGAGTCGCCCCCGGGGCAGAGTACGCGTCCCATCACCGACCGGGTCAAAGAAACCCTGTTCAATATTCTCGGACATCGGCTGGCTTTGCCCGGGACGCTGCCGGAGGTCGAGGTGCTCGACCTGTTCTGCGGTCCCGGCAGCCTCGGCATTGAGGCCCTTTCGCGCGGCGCCCGGGCCTGCACTTTCGTTGAACGGGATCGCCAGGCCCTGCTGGCTCTACGTCATAACCTGGCCCGTCTGGGGCTGGAGCCGACCTGCACGGTTATGACGGATAACGCCTGGACCATGCGCCCGCTGTCCCCGCCGGGCCGGTTCGGACTGATCTTTGTCGATCCGCCCTACCGGGATACGCAGGACCCCTTGCGGGTCGTGGACCTTCTGGAGCGTCTGGCCCCCAGCCTGGCCGCGGATGGCCTGATGGTGCTTCGACTTTCAGCCCAGGCCGCGGTTCCGCCGCCCGGCGGTCTGCGGCTGCTCCGCTACGTGGATCAGCGCCGGACCGGGCGTATGCAACTTCTGCTGCTGGCTCGGACAGACTGGCCGGCGGCGACCGCGGACGATCAATAGCCCAAAGCCCAATCTTTCGGGGCCTCAGGTTTCCCGGACTGATCTACCACCCGCCTGACCACGACCGGCCTTCGCAGCCGCCGCTCTAAGCGTTGGGTTGGCCGGATGCTCAGGCTCGGGCCGCTGATCTCCGAGCTGGGTTGCGGGCTGGCGCGGGGTCGTTCACCGGGCCGGCACGTACGCTGTTCCGCGGGTTGCCAGCAGGTAGAAAAAGAATGCGGCGCCCAGGATGTTGGTCACCACTCCGACGGGCAGCTCGGTTACCGGCAGTGAGCGCGCGATGCCGTCGCAAACCGCCAGGAACGCCGCTCCGACCATGGCTGAACCGGCCAGCAGGGGCAGAGTTCGCGGCCCGAAGATTGCTCGCCCGATATGGGGGACCATCAGGCCCACGAAGCCGATCGGCCCGCAGTTGGCGACGATGACCGCCACCAGCAGCCCCACCAGCCCGTAGCAGGTCCATAT
>CAYZXK010000156.1:0-8817 GCA_964482395.1 uncultured Planctomycetales bacterium
GGTTCGATCACCGCCCACAGGTCGTCCCTGACCAGCGGCTTGGCCATCGCGATGTCCTCCGTGACGCATACCGACCTCGCTCGATGGCCTGATCATGACGTGAATTCGTCAGCGGTCAAGTGGTTTTGTTAGGCGCTCTTAGGCGTAAAGTTTGCGACCGGTGCAAGTCCCACGGACACGGCCCGCAAATTCATCGACGGATGGTCGCGGCCCCTGTTCGGCGTAGGTCCGGACGAGCTTGTGCCGGGCAGGTCGGGCAGGCTTGCGCTTCAGCCAGTCATGTACGACCGAGATAGTGGGGCCTACAAGTTCACGCTCTTTTACTACATTCAGCAGCGAGCCGGGATTCCCGTTTTCCGAGCAGAATTACGCCTGCTGGTCGCCAACCGGGCCGGCAGCCCGCTGGTCTGGGCCGCGTCGACGCTCCGGGATCTGGGCAACTTTCAGCCGCCGATTCCCCCCGGCTTCGATCCTGCCCGACAGGCCGCGACCGGGCTGGAGCGTTTCGGTCCGCCCGAGCCGGTGATCTGGGCCGGCGTCGGCGACCTGACCGCGCCGCCGATCCTGGCGTTCCAATTCATCGGAGAGGCCGGCTCGCTCCGAACCCGCGATTATCAGAAGTGGCTGATCGTCGCCGACGCGCTGACCGGTACGGTGCTGTACCGGGAAAACCTGATTTTGACCGAGGACGTGACGGGCAGCGTAAGCGGCCTGGCCACCATCGGCCCCAAGGCTGAGCAGTGCGCGGAGGAACTGCCGGCCCCGATTGCCGAGTGCGAGGTGAGCCTGGTGGACGGCCCGACGGTGTACACCGACCCACTCGGTAACTTCGTGATTCCCGACGTCGGTGGCGGTCCGGTGACGCTCGAGGCCCGACTGCACGGCCGCCGATTCGACGTGTACAACTGGCTCACCGATGATACGGTGCTGACCCTGACCGTGGTTCCGCCGGGGCCGGCGGCGTTGGTCTTCAACGAGGCCAACGAGGAGTACACTCGCGCCGAAGTCAACGCCTACGTCCAGGCGAACCTGGTGCGCAGCTTCGTTCTCTCTTATCAGCCTCAGTATCCGGTCATCGCCGGTCAGGTCAATTTCCCCGTGAATGTGAACCGGACTGACGGTTTCTGTCCGGGTAACGCGTGGTATGATCTGAATTCGCTGAATTTCTGTGCCGCGGGCACGGCCGGGGGCTTCAACTTCCCCAACACCGCCTACTCCGGCATCGTGCATCATGAATACGGGCACCACCTGGTGCAGGTCGACTCGATCGCGGTCTTGATCGCGGATGACCCGGTCGGCGCGTACGGCTTCTTCGGCGACTGCGACAGCGGACTGCGAACCGCGGCCAATGACTATCAGTACCCTTGTCGCGGCGAGGTGCACGATTGCGGCCAGTTGCTTTCCGGCTGCATCTGGTCGACCCGCAATGAGCTGGCGGCCAGCCACCCGGACAGTTATCGCGACATCCTGGCCGAACTGACGATCAACAGCATATTGCTGCACGTAGGCGACCAGATCACTCCTCAGATCGCGACCGACTTTCTGACGCTGGATGACGATGACGGCGACCTGACCAACGGGACGCCCCACTACTTCGAGATCTGTCGCGGCTTCGGGTCCCATAATGTGGATTGCCCGTTCGACTGTAACGGCAACGGCATTTTTGACGCCCTGGACCTGGCCGCCGGCACCAGCCCGGACTGCAACGCCAACGGCGTGCCGGATGAGTGCGACCTGCCGGACTGCAACCACAACCATGTCCCGGACGAGTGCGACATCGCCGCCGGCACCAGCCCGGATTGCAACGGAAACAACGTCCCGGATGAGTGTCTAGACATCGAGGCCGACTGCAATCAGAACGGGTGGCCGGACGAGTGCGACATCGCCGCCGGGGCCAGCCCGGATTGCGACGCCAACGGCCGGCCGGACGAGTGCCCGGTGCCCAGCCCCTATGGCTGGACCCACACGGTGGGCGGGCCCGGCTCGGACTATGTGTCTAAGGCATTATCCGATAACGAAGGGAACCTCTTTGTAGTGGGGGTATTCGAGGGCACGGTGGATTTCAACCCCGGCTCCGGCGACGTGCGCGTCTCCAGCGGCTACAGCGACATTTTCGTGACCAAGCTGCTGCCGGACGCTTCCTACGCCTGGACGCTCACCATCGGCGGGACCGGCCGGGATGTGGCCAATAGTGCCGCGATCGACCCCAACGGCGACCTGCTGCTGGTCGGCTATTTCTATTACACGGTGGATTTCGATCCCGGACCCGGACAGGACTTGCACACCAGTCACGGCGGCTGGGACATTTTCGTCACCAAGTTGCACGGCGACGGATCCTATGGCTGGACGCGGACCATCGGCGGCGGTTCAGGTGACAGTGCCAACAACGTCGCCACGGACGCGGCCGGAAACGTCTACGTCGTCGGGGCTTACGTCGGAACCGTGGATTTCGACCCCGGGCCGGACGTCGATCAGCACACCGCGGTCGGCGGCTCCGACATCTTCCTTCTCCGGCTGGGGCCGGACGGCTCGCATGGATGGTCATGCAGCCTGGGCGGGACGTTGAACGACTTTGGCCGCGGCGTGGCCGTCGCCACCGAAGGTGACCTGGTGGTGGTCGGCCAGTTCTCGCAGACCGTCGACTTCGATCCAGGTGCCGGCGAGGATCCGCGCACTTCCAACGGCTACTTCGACGCGTTCGTCCAGCGCCTCCACCCCGACGGTTCTTACGCCTGGACCAACACCGTCGGCGGAACCGGCAATGACGCAGCCTACGCAGTCGCCGTCGGACCAACTGGACAGATTTACGTCGCGGGCAACTTCCAGCGCACGGTCGATTTCGACCCCGGGCCCGGCCAGGACCTGCACACCAGCCTGGGCGGCGACGACATATTCATCTCCCGCCTGGCGGCTGACGGCGGGCACGCTTGGACTCGCACCTTCGGCGGCCTGGGATGGGACGACGTCAGCGAGGTGGCCGTCCTGGCCGACGGCAGTGCGTTGCTGACCGGCTGCTTCGAAGACCTGGTTGACTTCGACCCCGGGCCGGGAGTCGATGAGTACGCTTCGGTCGGCCTGACCGACGCCTTTCTAACCCTGCTTCGCCCCGACGGCTCCTATGGCTGGACGTACGCGATCGGCGGGGCCAAGTACGACGGCGGCAACAGCGTGGCAGTTCAGCTTGGCGGCCCGCCGCCCCATCCCCTCCTCCTGGCCGGCTATTTCCGCGAAACGGTGGACTTCAATCCCGCCGACCCAGTCGACGCCAGGACCTCCCAAGGAGCCTACGACGGCTTTCTGACCCGCTTCGCCTGGGGCGTCTTCTACGGCGACTGCGACCAAAATGGCGTTTGGGATGGCTGCGACATCGCTTCCGGGGCCGCGGATGCAAACGCCAACGGCCTGCCCGACACCTGCGAGTTGCTGCCCGGCGACCTCAACTGCGACGGCACCGTAAGTACCGCCGACATCAACCCGTTCGTAATACTGCTGACCCGGCCGGCCTGGTGGCAGGCCACTTACCCTGGCTGCCTGATGTCCAATGGCGACATCAACGGCGACGGAAGCGTTGACTTCCGCGATATAAACCCGTTCGTATCTCTGATCGCCGGCGGCCGCTGACCGCCCCGTCATGGCTTGGGCCGGGCCTGCTCCCGAGCCAGCTCATGCTCCACCCGCTCCAGCAGCTCCCGGCTCATCTCCTGGGACGGGCTGATGGCCAGAGCCCGCTTGAAGCAGTCGGCGGCCAGATCCAGCCGCCGCATTTTTATGTGCAGGACGCCGAAATCGTGCCAGAATTGCGGGTTGCCTGGCTGTAGCGTCAGAGCGCTGGAGAAGTGCTCGACCGCTTTGTTGTAGTGCTCGAGCTGGGCCTCCACGATGGCCAGGCGGTGATGAGCGGAGGCGTCATTGGGTGCGATTCGGACCACGTGCGCGTACTGGACCCGGGCCTCTTCCCAGCGCCCCAGATCGCCCAGGACGTTGCCATAGGCTGACCGGAGCTGGGCGTCGTCCGGGGCCAGTTCGACCGCCTGGGCGAACAGTTCACAAGCTTCCCGGACCTGGCCCTGGACCTTCCGGGTGTCGGCCAGCATGCCCAGCAGTCGCCCATCGCCCGGGTTGGCTTCCACGACCCGAGTCAAGACCTGCTCGGCTTGCGCGTACCGGCCCTGCGCGAACAGCAGTTTGGCAACTCGCCCCGCGAGGTCCTTGCTGGTCGGGTTGATCGCCAGGGCCCGCTCGAACTCCGCTTGAGCCTCCTCGGTCCGACCAAGACTCAGCAGCACGTCCCCGAGCGCAGTGCGGGCCTCCAGGTCCCTGGGTTTGAGCGTTAACGCCCGACGCCAGAGCTGGATGGCCTCTTCGACCTTGCCTTGCCGATGCAAGGCGGCCGCCGAATTGAATAGCGGGCTGGACGGGTCGGCCAGGTCGAAACCCGCCGCCTCATGCACGAATCCCAGGGCGATCTCCGCCACCAGCAGCCCCGTCACTGGGCCGGCGACCGGCCAGCGGATCGGCCAGTGCCAGGCCCGCTCGATCGCCCAGGCGGCCAGCAGCACGATGACCGGCAGAGCCGGCAGTCGATATCGCGGCGTATACCAGTGCACGACCACCACCAGCAGGGGGATCGCGAACATCATCCATTCCGGCCCATAACGGATCGGACGCTTCAGCAGCAGGAACAGGCCGACCAGTGCCGGCCCAATGAGCCAGGGCAGCGGCAGCGGAGCCAGGCGCAGACAGGGGTTCAGGCCGGACCGGATTTCAGGGTTCGGGGCGTAGATATCCCCGTAGTTGCGGGCGGTCAGGAACATATAGAACTTCCGGGCCGCCAGCCGGATGGTCCGCAGCGGATCTGAAAGCCAGAAGTCGATCACCTGGTTCCGGTAATAGCGGTCGATGTCCGCCCAGCTTCCGGGCTTGCCGGTTTGCTTGGCGTACAGCTCGCGCACGTCCTCGAACAGGTCTTCGCGTCCCCGGCTGGTGTTCGGGATCGGCGTATACCCGCCGTCCGAGTTGGGCTGGTTTCCCTGTCGCAGGTTGACCGCAGTCACCGACTGAATCAAAAACAGATTGCCGCTGACGTAGTAATTGTGCAGCGTGGCCGGGGCGATCAGCGCCGCCGCGACGCCGAAACTCACCGCCGGGCGGAGCCAATCTGCCGCTCGACGTTGGCTTTGCCATACCAGCCAAGGCACGACCGCCACCACCAGCAGCACAGCCGGCGGATATGACAAGCACAGCAGGCCCATCGCCACGCCGAGCCCGATGTGCCGACCCAGGCTGGGCCGGTTCTGCACCCGGATGAGCTGAAGGTAGGTTGCCGCCAGGAGCAGGAGCTGAAGCGAACAGGTCAGGACCCGCAGCGAAAACGACGCCGGCTCTTGCAGGAGCAGGAACAGCGCCGCCGCCAGGAGCCCGACCCTGGATCCGAAGCGAAGCCGGCCCGCATACGCCAGCAGGCCGGCGGTGGCCAGGTCGGCGATGATTTGCAGAACATAGACCGTGGTCAGCGTCCCGCCCACGGCCCGCAACAGGCCGAGCAGGTATGGGTAGAGCGGGGCGGAGAAGAACGGAACGTTCTGGATCAGTTGGCCACCGGCCACTCGCGCGGCCCAATCCCAGTACACCTGGGCATCGACCAACGGAGCCCCGGCCATCGGGTTGTGTGCCAGATAGTCGATCAGGATGATGAGGCGGGCGATCAGACCAACCAGCCCGATGCCGCCCAGTACCCAGTAAAAGTGTCGCTCGCTCCAGGGCACTGGTGGCCGGCCAGCGCTTACTGGCACCTGAGCGGCCGGGGGGCCGGGATGGCTCGCTTGGCCAGGGGTTTCGGGCATCGTCAGGCCCTGCCGGCTACGATCGCGACCGCCGGCGACCTCCCGGTCTTCGGGCGAACTGCCGGGTCTGGTGGCCAGTCTACCCGCCGCTGAGGGGGGCCGCAACCGGCTGAACCGGGCTGGCCAGGCCCGCCCGACGCGCCACACGCCCAACCTCAAGGCTCCAGCTTCAACCGCCTGCGAAGCCAGCCGCTCAGCTCGTCCAGTGCAGTCGGGGCGATGGTCTGCTGGATGGTCGCGTATTCCTCGACCGAGCCGGTTTGAGCCTCCTGAAACAAGTGGTTCAGGCCGGCCAGCTCCTTGAGCGTCACGTCCGAGTTCCCGGCGGCTTTGAGGGCCTGCTCAATAGCCGACAGGTTCTCCTGCGGCGGCACTTGACGGTCCAGGGAGCCGATCAAGACCAGTACCGGGCAATGCACTTTCTCCAGATTCACCCGCGGGTCATGCTTGAGGAACCAGCGCATCCACTTCGAAGTCATGAATTGCAACTGCTGCTTCTCCAGGGCTTCCACTTGTTCGGGCGGCAATGCGGACAGGCCGGATCGCCCAAGTTGAATCTTGATGAGGTCCCGCAGAGCTTGCCGGATCGAATCTTCATCGGCCTCGCCGGTCACCCGCTCCAGCAGAACCCGCTGGGCCTGCGATTCCCGCTCGATCTGTTCCTCCGGCACCCCGGCCGCCGACAGCACGGCCCGCAGTTGCATGGCCATGAGTTTGTCCCCGCGAACCCCCGTCCCGGCCAGCAGCACGATGCAGGCCACGTCCTTGGACCGGCCAGCCACCATCGATGCGATCAGACCGCCTTCGCTGTGGCCGAGCAGCCCGATGCGGCCGGGGTCGATCTCCGGCTGCTTCTTGAGAAACTTGATGCCCGCGATCACATCATTCGCGAAGTCCTTGGACGTGGATTCGGCCGTCCGGCCACTCGACCCCCCTACCCCGCGGTCGTCCACGCGCAGCACGGCTATGCCACGGCGGGTCAGATGGTCAGCGATCACCGCGAAGGGCTTGTGCCCCACGATGGTCTCGTCGCGGTCCTGCGGTCCTGAGCCGGTGATCAGAATTACCGCCGGATGGGGCCCGCCGCCCTCCGGAATCGTCAGCGTCCCGGCAAGCTGGGTCTGATCCACCGGGTTCTCATAGCCCACCTCGCGCTGCGAATATGGGAATGGCGGCCTGGGAGTCTGCGGCCGCGGGGGGCCGACACTCTGGGCTTCCTGTTCAGTGATGCGCTCCATGCGGACCGGAAAGGTCATGCCCATCTGGCGCAGCTCGCCCTGGCCGGTCCGCCCGTCCTCCGATCGCTTGAGCACGAAGACCGCATTCGCCGGCGGCGGAATGGTGAAACGAATCTCCTCGGCCGTCAGCACCACGTCGACCAGCGGTCCCTCTTTGGCTCCCTGGATCGGGATGTCGATGGTCGCCCGGTACGATCCCAGCTCGGCCTCTGGACGGAACACGACCACGAAGTCCAGGGGCATCCCCGGAACCTCGGCGATCCCCTTCCACCACTGCACCTCCCCCGGCTGGCCCGCCGCCTGGGCGGGGCTGGCCGCGGCGGCTGCCAAAACCAGCGCCCCGATACATCGCGCCATCTGCCCGGGACACGACCGTTTTGACCCGCGCTCACTCATGCGCCACCTCTTCAGCAGCCCGACGAGATGAAAGGCTTAACCGGCCCGCAGGCCCAAACGCCCCGCAGACAACGACGCCGCACGGCGCCGTTCGGTGGTCAGAGCGACACCCTTATCTTGCCCTCGCGCCACTCCGCGATCAGGGCCCGAAACTCCTCCACCGCCAGCGAAAGCCGCTCGGCGGTGATCACCATGGCTTCGTAGAGTCGGCCGTCCATCACCAGTCGGCCGAGGTTGCCTTCGCCACGGGTTACCTGCTGCCCGACCACGTTCAGATGGTCGAGAACCCGATCGACCCGATCGAAGCTGTCCATCGCGGCCCGGGACAGTTCCGCGACCCGTCCGTCGAAGTTGGCCAGGGTGTCGTCAGCCCGGGTGACCAGCTTCTGGGCATCGCTGCCCACCTGCCGGAGCTGTTCGGCCGCCGCGCCCAAGTCGTCCATCACCTTCTTGCCTTTTTCCGACATTTCGCGGGCGTTGGCGACGGTTTCGCGCAGATCGCTCTTGACCTGGTTGTCGCCCAGCACCTCGTTGAAGTGTTTGAGGCTGGAATCCAGCCGGGCCAGCGCGCTGGAGAGATTACCTTGCGGGCCGCCTGCCGCGTCGACCATCTGCGGCGATCGCTTCTCGGTGATGTCCTTCAACTGCTCAAGCACTGGGGTGAGGGCCTCGGCCGCGTCGCCGACCTGTCGAGCCATGCTTTCAAGGGTGGTCACTACTCGGGCCGGCAGGATGGATTCCAGCCCTCCCCGGATCGTGCCGGGGATTATCGCCCCCGGTGGCAGCGGCTGGGCGTCCGGCGGTCCGGGAATGATCTCGATGGCCGGGCGTCCCTGTCCGAGGACCGGCTCGGTGGTCTGGGCGGTGCTGCCCTGGGGGATGAGGTACTGGTTCTCGATCGCCAGCACTACGGTCACGCCCATATCTTGAGCCACGAGTATGCCCGAAGCGTCCTTGGCGGGTGAGGGGGCCGGGCCGGCGGCCGCCGTTCGCGGGTTCTGCAACTGCACGTAGTCTACCGTCCCGATTTTGATCCCTTTCACCGTCACCAGGTTCCCGCTCCGGATGCCGCTTACTCGGTCGAAACGGACGCACAGCGGGTAGGTTTGCCCGCGCAGCATCCACTGGGCCCCCTGCCCGAACAGGACGATCATTATGCCCATTATCGCCAGCCCGACCAGGACGAAGATTCCGACCATAACATTGCGGCGTTTTTCCTGCATGGCACCAGCTCCCTGCTTTCGCGACGGCTGCCGACCGTCCGGGTAATCCCGGATATTGTATGCCGGCACACCCAGTAGTACACTTGTAGTTTCGGAAGGGGTGGCGTATCCTTTCGT
>CAYZXK010000157.1:0-16739 GCA_964482395.1 uncultured Planctomycetales bacterium
CACAGCCCACCCCGCCAAACCTGCCGCGGATGTATTCTCCGGGCCCGCTCGCAGAAGCGGTCGACGTACGCCGCCAGCTCCCCGGCCAACCGCTGATCATAGATCAGGGCCGTGACCTCAAAATTCAGTCGAAAGCTGCGCACGTCCATATTGGCCGACCCCAGCATGCCCCAGCGATCATCCACGGCTATCAGCTTGGAATGCAGCACACCCTGGTCGTACTCGTGAATCTCCACCCCGGCTTCCATCAGCTCGCCATAAAAACTCCGGGCGGCCCACAGGGCCAGTCGCGAGTCGCTCCGGGTCGGCAACACCAGCCGCACCCGCACCCCCCGGTAGCACGCGTGCGCCAGAGCCATGCGGACCGCCAGGTCCGGCACGAAATAGGGCGTGGCGATCCGTATCGACGACCGGGCCGAGGAAACCGCCGCGAACATGACCTGCTCCAGCGTGCTGACCGCCTGGTCCGGCCCCGTCGCCAGCACCTGAATCGTGCAGTGACCCGGACGGGGCGGCTCCGGGAAGTACGCCTCGCTATCCAGATGCTCGCCAGCCGCCAGGTACCAGTCCTCGGCGAAGGTCTGCTGGAGGAACAGTGCCGCCGGGCCGCGGATCCGCAGATGGGCGTCGTGCCACGGGCTCAGGCGCCTCGACCACCCGCGATACTCGTCCCCGATGTTCTGGCTGCCCAAGAAGGCCTCCTGCCCGTCCACCACTACGATCTTCCGGTGATTGCGAAGATGGAAGCTATAGCGCCGCCGACGCGGAAACAGGTACAGCGGCATGAAAAAAACCACCCGCACGCCCGCATCAATCAGCGGCTGGAGAAACCGACGCCGCAGCCGCCGACAACCCACCGCGTCCAGCAGCAGCCGACATTCCACCCCCGCCCGGGCCCGCTCGATCACCAAGTCGCGAAAGCTCCGACCGGTCTCGTCCGGCTGCCAGATGTAATACTCCATGTGGATGTGGTGCCGAGCGGACCGCAGGCTGTCGGCCAGGGCCGCGTAGGTATCGTTCGCCTCTTGGAGAAAACAAACCTGGTTGCCTCCGATGGCCGGCATGTCCGCCAGCCGGTGGGCCAGACGCTCGATCCACGCCAAATCCTCCGGCAACGACGCCTCCGCCCGCTCAGCCTCACTCAAAGTGTGCTGAGCCGCCTGCTGCTTCAGCTTGGCCAGCAGATGAGCCACCCGGCGGCGCCGCCGACTCGCCTTCCGCCGCAGCCGGTTGGATCCCAGCAGCCAGTACAGCAACATCCCCAACCCGGGAAGGCTGAGGATCGCGAAAATCCACGCCAACATCGACGTCGGCTCTTTTCGCCGGTGCAGCACGGTCGCCGTCGCGATCAGAGCCAGCAGGTAGTTCGCGCCCAGACCCACCCACAGCCACGCCATGACCCGCAGTTTGCGGGGGTCGGCGGAGCCTGTCAACGCAGCACCGCCGCCCAACCTGCTCGCCAGCCTTAACGCTCCACCCAAGAACTGATCGAGGTGCTCAAGCCACTAGCGCCGGACCTCAAAGTCCAGCGCCTTTGGACCCCCAGTCCGGCCGCGCTGGACTCAAACGGCCGGCGATACACTTTTTCAACCTGTTAGCCCCCCGGCTCCTCGCCCGTCACCTGCCGAAGCGCGCGGCTGGCCGCCCCGTGACTGGGGTCGATTCGCAGTACCTCTTGGAAGGCTGCGGCCGCTGCCTCTTTGCATCCCGCCGCAAGGTAGGCCCGCCCCAAATCGTAATGCAGTTCCGCCCTAGCGGGGGCCAGCTCGATCGCGGCCTGGAAGGTTTCCACCGCCTGGTCCGGGCGCCCCCGGCTCAGGAACAGGTGCCCGAGGGCCCGGCGGGGTGCGATATGCGAGGGGGCCAGGGCAATGGCCTGCCGCAACTGCCGCTCCGCTTCCTCGAACTGCCCGCCCGCGGCCAGGGCATTGGCCAGCTCGATCCGGATTTGCGGGCTTCCCGGAGCCAGCGCGACCGCCGCCCGGTAAGCGCCGATTGCCTCCTCGATCCGCGGAATCTCCATCAGCGCGTTCCCCAGATCCCACTGGGCTTCCAGCAACGAAGGTCGAAGCCCGACTGCGGCCCGCAGCAATTGCAGGGCGCGGTCCCACTCACCCTGCTGCCGACAGGCCTGAGCCAGTCGGTAGGTCGCCACGCCACTCTTGGGGCATTTCCGGCTGGCGTACTCCCAGAGACTGAGCGGGTCCCTCCAGACTGGGCACTGCTGCCGGGTCAGCCAGCCCAAACCAACGCCGAGCCCGACTGCGATCAGGAATACTCCCGGCGCCGTCCAGCGCACCGACCGAGCCGGATGGACCGCCAGTCCAGCCATTCCGGCCCCCGCCAGCAGCATCCCCGGAATGCTCGCCAGGTAGGCATACCGGTCGGCTCCCGCCTCCCACGAACTTTGCATCAGGCCAGCCGTGGCCAGCAGAGCCAGAACGTAGCAAGTTGCCGCCACCCCGATCGCGGGTGCCCGCCGACCCAACCGCATCAGCAGCAGGACCGCACCCGCTACGCCGGTTACCGTGCCCAAGTACTTCCAGGAAACCAACCTGACCGGAGCTTCGAACTCGTACAGCGGGGAGAGGTCAAACGGCCAGACAGTTTTCCAGGCATGAAACGCCAGGCCATAGACGGTCCGGACCAGGTGCTCGGCCGCGCTCAGAGATGGAACCGACGGCATCTGTTGCCGCGCCAGGCACCCGACCATTGTCCCCGCCGCCGCCAGGGCCAGATAGGGCAGCTTTTCCAGCCACACGCCCCGGGCCCCCCGAGCAAGCCGGCGTAGCGGATAGCCATCCAGCACCACCAAAGCGACCGGCAAAGCCACTCCCAGCGGTCCAGACAACAGCGACAGACCGTAGCCCGCCAGCGCGGCCAGATGCCAAGGCCAGGCCCGCTCGCGCCGGGCCGCGCCAAGATAAAACAGTACCGCCACCAGCAGGAACAAAGTGCTCAGCACAATCCCGCGCTGCCAGGCCCAAGCCACCGCCTCCACGCGTAGCGGATGCACCGCGAACAGCAACCCCCCCAACCCGGCCGCGGCGTGGTCAGCGCCCGTCGGTCGCACCTCTGGAGCCGCCCGCCTCCCGCCCCGGATCAGAGTCAGCCCCAGCCAGTAAACCAGCACGCCATTGATCGCATGCAGGACAAGGCTGGAAAGGTGGTAGCCGCCCGGCCTGAACTCCCATAGCCGACGATCCAGCTCCCACGACATCCACGCCAGCGGCTGGTATCGCCCGCCCGAAAAGCTGGTCCACATCCAGCCGAACCGCTCGGGCTCCCCCCAGTGGCGCTGGCCGTCAATCAGGTGGGCGTCATCGGCAAACCCGTTGTCCAGGCAGGGTACCAAGCTCAGAACGCTGGCCGACCCCAGTATCGCCATGGTCAACACGGCATATAGAACCTGCCGCCAGCGTCGGCCCGCGGGTTGGCATGCTCTCGGGTAAGTACCACAGCTCAGAGTGGAAGCTGCCACAGATACGCTCCGGCAGACTGGGCATTCTACGGGTCGCGCCGCACCCAGCCAATCGACAGCTTGCAACGAAGCCCCCGCGGCGCCGTACAATCCCCCGACGTGCTCCTACAGGTCGAGAAACTTCAGACCCATCTTCGCACCCCGACCACCCTGATCCGGGCAGTCGAGGGCGTTTCATTCGACCTGCCCGCTGGTCAGACCCTGGCCCTGGTCGGCGAATCCGGCTGCGGCAAAACCCTCACCGCCCTCTCAATCCTCAGGCTCCTGCCCCCGACCGGCCGCATCGCCGGCGGCAGCATCCGCCTCAACGGCCGCAACCTGCTGGAACTGAGCACGCGCGAGCTGCGACAGATCCGCGGCCGACAAATCGCGATGGTCTTCCAGGAACCCCTAAGTAGCCTCAACCCGCTTTTGACCATCGGGCAGCAAATCGCCGAAGCGCTGCCGCCGGAGTGCCGCCGTTCCCGACCAGCCACGCGGGATGCCGTGACCGAGCTGTTGCAGCAAGTCGGCATTCCCGGCCCCCGGCAGCGACTGGACTATTACCCGCACCAGTTATCCGGCGGCATGCGGCAGCGAGTGATGATCGCGATGGCGCTGGCCGGCCGACCCCAGCTCCTGATCGCCGACGAGCCCACCACCGCCCTGGACATGACCACCCAGGCCCAGATCGCCGACCTGCTCCTGGACCTGCGACAACAAGCCGGCCTGGCCATGCTGCTGATCAGCCACGGGTTGGGACTGGTCGCCCGCCTGGCGGACCTGGTCTGTGTGATGTACGCCGGCCGGGTAGTCGAACATGCCTCCCCGGCCAACCTGTTCGCCGACCCGCGCCACCCGTACACCCGCGGCCTGCTACGCTGCGCTTCCGGATGGCTCGATCCGGCCGCCCAGCGCCGACTGCTAGTGATCCCCGGCCAGGTCCCCGGCCCCCATGACCGACCGGCCGGATGCCCATTTCACCCTTGCTGCGAGTTAGGCCGCGACGATCCCCTCTGTCAGGCCCGGCAGCCGCCTCTGCTGCCGGTCGCCTCAGCACACGCCTGCGCTTGCTGGAAGGCGCCCGGATACCCGCCAGACCCGGATGCGGTCGGCGTTGTTAGCCATCCGCCAGCGGCCTATAATGACCTGTCGTGATGCCGATCGGACTGGATTGCCGTCTGTTGGTCGCGGCCGCCTTGGCCTTGGCCGAGCTGTCCGTCTACCCGCAGGACCAGCGCTACCGGGAACGCCAGGTACTCGACCGCCAAACCGACGAATGGGTGGACCGGGAGCCCACTCCGACCGAAACCCCGGCCGACGACCTGGGGCGGGCCCGCCTGCATCTGGCCAATGGCAAGCCGGGAAAGGCCAAGTCCCTTCTGCGCCGCTGGCTCAAAGCCAACCCGGACGACGAAAGGTACTACGAGGCGGTCTTTCTGCTGGGCGAAAGCTATTTCGAAAGTCGCGACTTCTGGAAGGCCCTTCAGCAATATGTCCAGGTGGCCGAGAACGCCTCCGGCGAACTGTTCGACCTGGCCAACCAACGTTGCGTGGAAGTCGCCCGAGCCTTCCTTTCCGGCCAGAAGCGGATCGTGTGGGGCGTGCTCAGGCTTCCAGCCTATGATGAGGGGATCGACACCCTGGACCGGGTCTGGGAGCGGGTGCCGGGCTCGCGGCTGGGCGAGCTGGCCCTCAAATTGAAGGCCGATTACTACTTCAGCCACGGAGACATGGACCTGGCCCAGGACGAGTATGCCAATCTGGCCCAGCAGTACCCCGCCGGTCGCTATCATCAGCTCGCCATGCTGCGAACGGCCGAAGCGGCCGAGGCCGCCTTCCCGGGAATCAAGTTCGACGACCTGCCCTTGATCGAGGCCGAGCAACGCTACCAACAGGTGTCTGCGGCCTACCCGACTTACGCCGAGCGCGAGCAAATCCCCCAACGCCTGGAGGGCATCCGCCAGCAGCGGGCCGAGAAGGATTTGGACATCGGGCGTTGGTATGAACGCACGCGCCAACCCAGCGCGGCAGAGTTCTACTATCGGCAGATTCTCAAAGACTGGCCGGACACTCTGGCGGCGGCCGAGGCCCGGACCCGACTGAGAGCCATGGGCGTGCAGATCGAATCTGCCGACGGGGGTGGCGGCTCGTGATCAGGCGGCCGGGCACCAGCGCCGAAGCGAAATCCGCCCGACCCCCGGCGGTACCCCACAACCCGCGCCGGTGCACCGGGACGGTTCTTATCGGCCTGCTGCTCACCTCGGCCGCAATGGCCGGCTGCGGATACCGGGCCGGGGGGCCGTACCGGTCTGATATTCGCACGGTCTACGTGGACATGACCGGCTCCAAGGAGTTCCGGCGGGACCTGGAGTTCATGCTCACCGAAGCGCTCAAGAAACGGATCAACACCGACACGCCTTACCGCCTGGCCCCGCGCGAAAAGGCCGATACCATACTGGTGGCGGAAGTGCTGGAAGAACGCCAGGCGGCCATGGCCCCCGACTTCCGGTCGCGCCAGCCACGTGAAAAAACGCTGACCCTCGCGGTCCGCGTCCAGTGGAAAGACGTGCGGACCGGCCGGATCCTCGTCGATCACCCGGCCCTGCTCCAGGCGGTGGATTACCTGATCCCCACCGGAGAAACCGAGCGCTTGGCTCAGGAACGGGCGATCGACCGCCTGGCCGGTCGAATCGTGGCATTGATGTACGAAGACTGGTGAGAGCCGGCTGGATCGGTCGCCCAAGCCCGACCGGTCTGCCCGGCCCAGCAAGGCACCCCATGCCCGACGAGCAGCCCCAACCCCAGCGGCCACGAGGCAACGACCAAGGCGGCCCGCCTCGTCCCCCAGTGCGCATGTCCCGGGGCATGTTCAGTTGGATCATTCTCATCGGACTGGGGCTGATGTTCCTGGTCATGCTCCGCCAGGGCATGAGCAACGCCCACAAGATCTCCATCAGCGAGTTCTGGACTCATATCCAGAACGGGGATATCCAGCGGGTGGTCATCAAGGACAACGCCATCAGCGGCGAGTTCTACCGGGCCCCGGCCAACGCTCCCGTGGATACCAAGCAATTCGAATGCGAGTACCTGGGAGTGGTCCAGAAGATCGAGGAGATCCGCAAGGAAATCGAGCTCAAGAGCCCGCGACTCGTCGAGGTCCGCAGCCAGACCAGCAACAACCTGCTGATGAACATCCTCTTCTCGGTCGTGCCCCTGCTGCTGCTGTTCGCGGTCATCTGGTTCCTGGTGGTCCGGCAACTGCGCCAGACCGGGGCCGGGGCCGGAATGCTCGGCAACTTCGGCCGCAGTCGCCACCGGATCATGTCCAAGGAGCACACTTCGGTCACCTTCGCCGACGTGGCCGGGGTGGACGACGCCAAGGAAGAGGTCCTGGAAATCGTCGAGTTCCTGCGGAATCCCAAGCGCTTTCAGCGACTGGGCGGCCGGATTCCACGCGGGGTGCTGCTGGTCGGCGAGCCGGGCTGCGGCAAAACCCTGCTGGCCAAGGCGATCGCCGGCGAAGCGGACGTCCCCTTCTTCTCCATCAGCGGCTCGGACTTCGTCGAGATGTTCGTCGGCGTCGGAGCCTCGCGGGTCCGCGACCTGTTCCGCCAGGCCAAGGAAAACGCACCCTGCATCGTCTTCCTGGACGAGATTGACGCGGTCGGCCGCCGGCGCGGCCTGGGCTACAACGGCGGCGGACACGACGAGCGCGAGCAAACCCTAAATGCCATCCTGGTCGAGATGGACGGATTCGACACCAACGACCAGGTGATCGTGATCGCCGCCACCAACCGGGCCGACGTGCTGGATCCGGCCCTGATCCGACCCGGACGCTTCGATCGCCAGGTCTACGTGCCCCTGCCGGACGTCAAGGGCCGCTTCGAGATCCTCAAAGTCCACGCCCAGAAGGTGAAAATCCAGCCCCCCGTCGAGTCCAAGCTGATGCGGATCGCCCGGGGCACCCCCATGTTCAGCGGTGCCGACCTGGCCGCCATCATCAATGAAGCCGCCCTCCTGGCCACGCTCGCCGGCAAGGACGCCGTCGAGCTGGAAGACCTGGAGGAGGCCCGCGACAAGGTCCGTTGGGGGCGGGCCAAGCGGAACCGGGTGATCGATGAGAAGGACCGGGTCCTGACCGCCTATCACGAGGCCGGCCACGCCCTGGTCCAAACCCTCCTGCCGGACGCCGACCCGGTTCACAAGGTCAGCATCATTCCGCGCGGGCCTTACGGCGGCGCTACTTTCTCGCTGCCCGAGAAAGATCGCCTCACCTTCAATCGCTCCTATATCGAAGCCATGCTACGGGTGCTGTGCGCCGGGCGGATCGCCGAGGAGCTCCTGGGCCGGGACATGAACTCCGGCGCCGCGGCCGACATCCGCCAGGCCACCCAGATGGCCCGCATGATGGTCACCGAGTGGGGAATGAGCGAGCGGCTGGGATTCATTTACTGCGGCGATGAGCTGAGCACTCGGCGGCTGCCCTGGGACCTGGGGTCGGCCCGCGACATCTCCGAAAAAACCTCCCAGATCATCGACGAGGAAGTCAAACGCATCATCGACACCGCCTTCGCCGACACCCGCCGACTGATCGAGGAGCACCGGGAGCAGCTCGAGGCGGTCGCCCAGGCCCTTCTCAAGCACGAGACCCTGAGCGGCGAAGAAGTTCGGCGGATCATGGCCGGCCAGCCGCTGGACAAGCCCACGGTCGCCGATCTGATCGCTGCCGAACAAAATCGGCGGACCGACGCACCCCCCCTGGCCCGTCCGGTGCCCAAACCCGGGGGCGAGAGCGGCCCGCTTCCCACCCCGGCCTGAGTTCGGCGATCCGGGCTGCCGGGGCGATAATCTCGACCGCAGGGCATCTTCCCGCACACTCGGCGCCCGCTGGCCAGGCTGATCTTCCCGGCCGGCCCGGCTGGAGAACCGCGGCGATTTGAGGTAAGACGTTTCACGTGAAACGCGATGAATCTGAGCTTCGCAAGGCTCGCCTGACTTATCGTCAGGCCGGCGTCGATCTGGAGGCCGCCGATCGCCTGGAGGACCTTATCGGGCCGCTGGTACGCCGCACCTACAGCCCACGCGTCTTGCCCAGCCATGGAGCTTTCGCCGGAATGTTCCGGCTGGACTATGAAGACCGCCTGCTGGCCCGCAACTATCGCGAGCCGGTGCTGGTGGGCTGCACCGACGGGGTGGGGAGCAAAGTGCTGGTGGCGGTCCGGGCCGGACGTTACGACACCATCGGCATCGACCTGGTGGCGATGAACGTCAACGATCTGCTCTGCTGCGGGGCCGAACCGCTATTTTTCCTGGACTACATCGCCCTCCACAAACTCCAGCCCGAGCTGGTGGCCCAGATCCTGGCCGGCGTGGTCCGCGGCTGCGAAGAGGCCGGCTGTGCCCTGCTGGGAGGCGAAACCGCGGAAATGCCAGACCTCTATCGCCGCCGGCATTTCGATCTGGCGGGCTTCGCGGTCGGCGTGGTGGAACGCGGGCGACTGATCCGACCCGAGAACGTCCGCCCCGGGGACCACCTGGTCGGTCTGCTCTCCAGCGGCTTGCACTCCAACGGGTACGCCCTGGCCCGCAGGCTGCTCCTGAACAACCCGCGGCTCGCGGCCGACCAGGCCCGGCGCAGTCTTGGCGAACCGGTCCTGGAAGCCCTGCTTCGACCCACCCGAATCTACGTCCGTCCGGTGCTGGACACCCTTCGGCACTACCCGCAGCGATTGTTCATCACCGGGATGGCCCATATCACCGGCGGCGGGCTGCCCGGCAACCTGCCACGTCTGCTTCCGCCCGACTGCGACGCGGTCGTTCGACGCGGCTCCTGGCCGATTCCGCCCATCTTCGGCTTATTGGAACACCTGGGAGTTGCCGAGGAAGAGATGTACCGGGTGTTCAACATGGGAATCGGGTATGTGCTGGCGGTGCGGCCCAAGTCGGTCAATGCCGTAGTGCGGCGGCTGAACCGGGGGGGCACGCCGGCGACAGTGATCGGCAGCGTCCGAAGGGGCCGCGGCCGAGTGGAGATCGCGTGAATGTTCGCTCCGGCTGCAACCCGATCAGCGGTCCAACTGGGCGGGCGGCTCATGTTGGCTTTAGGGATACTCGGCCTATGGGCCGGCTGTGCCGCCCAACCGCGACGCGCTCCAACCGTGTTCCAGTCCGAGCCCTGGACCTTCGGCGGCGCTGCGGGCTACAAGCTCACCACCGCCCATTACGAGGTTTACACGACTCTCAAAGACCAGGTTCTGGTCGAAGCCCTGCCCGACTTCGTGGAAGCGGCGTACGAGAACTACACCCGGCTGGTCCCGCCCAACCGCAATCCGCAGCAGCGGATGAAAGTCTACCTGTTCGTCTCCCGGCCCCAATGGGAGGCCTTCACCCGCCGATTCGTCGGGCGACGGGCGGATGTGTTCTTGCGGGTCCACCACGGCGGGTACTCGGACCGCGGGGTGTCGGTCATCGAATACGTGGCCCATGAAATCACCTTCCCGCTCCTGGCCCATGAGGGATTCCATCAGTATCTGTACCACCATGTGGGCTCGAAAATCCCGGCCTGGCTCAACGAAGGGCTGGCGACCTGCTGCGAGGGTCAGCGGTGGGACGCTTACGGCATCCGGGAGTTCGACCCCTGGTACAACCCCGGCCGGCTGAATCACCTGGCGGCCGGGCTGGCCGCCGGGCGATTGCACCCGCTGGGGAAACTGCTGGCGATCGACGCCGGCCAGGTGATCGAAGACACCGGCCAGTCGGTCGCCAGTTACTACGCCCAGGTCTGGGCCCTGATCCTGTTTTTGCGTGAAGGGGCCGGAGGCAAGTATGCTCCGGGCTTCCAGCGACTGCTCAACGCCCTGAATCAGGCGAATATCGAGCAGTATGCGAAGGCCGCCCATATCTGGTCGGACCGGCCGAGCTTCAACTTCGGCGAAGACCTGTTTCGCAGCTTCATCAGCGATGATCTGGAGACCGTGGAACGAGAGTACCTGGACTTCATTCGCCAGCGGCTGGTCGAGCCAAAGTGACCAGCCCCTAGAGGAGAAAAACCGATGTCGCAAGCCCCGGGGCTGATCTCATTTGACGATTTTCTCAAACTCGACCTGCGGGTGGGCACGGTGATCCAGGCCGAAGCCCATCCCAACGCCGACAAGCTGCTGGTCCTCCAGGTCGATCTGGGCAGCGAGCAGCGACAGCTTGTGGCTGGCCTGCGCGGGTACTACGAGCCCGGGGCCCTGGTCGGAAAGCAGATCATCGTGGCCGTCAACCTGGCTCCCCGGATGATGCGGGGCGTGGAAAGCCGGGGCATGCTGCTGGCGGCCACCAGCGAGGACCGCTCCCAGGTGATCCTGCTGACCACCGAGCGCCCCATCGCTCCCGGCTCCCGCGTCTCTTAGCAGCGGTTTGAAAGAAGTCCAGCGCCGGACCTCCGAGTGCGGCGTTTGGGGTCGCCGGCATGGTCGCGCTGGACTGGGAGGTCCGGGGCCACGGTGTCTGAACGGACGGTTAAGGGGCGGGCTGGGGGCCCGAGTCGTGATCCTCGGCGACTGCCGGGGGACCCAGCACGGCCTTGGCATGGTCCAGTTGCCGATGGGTGCCAACCAGGACCAGCACGTCCCCTTCCTCCAGGCGGAAATCCGGGGACGGATTGGCAATCGGGGTCCCGCGGCGGGTGATCGCCACGATCGTCACGCCGGTGCGGCTGCGAAGCCGGGTCTGGCCGATGGTCTGGCCGCAGGCGGGGCTGTCGGCGGTGAGCATGAAGGTCTGGGTGACCGCGGCCTGCAAGACCTGTAGCCACTCGGTTCGCAGGTCGCGGTCGGTCGGCCGACCGCGGAGCATACTGTATTGTCCGGCTCGCACCAGGGTGACCTGCTGCTCGATCACATTGTTTGGAACCGCGAATTCGCGTAGCACGTGGGCGAAGATTTCGATCGAAGTCTCAAACTCCTCGGGTATCACCTGCCGGGCGCCGAGGCGATACAAGGTTTGCAGGTCGGCCACGTAGCGGGTACGCGCCAGGATGTACAGGTCCGGCCTGGCGCGGTGAGCCTGGGCGACAATCCGCCGCGTGGCATCCCGGTCCGCGATCGAAACCACCAGGGCTCGAGCGGTGGCCAGTCCGGCCCGGAGCAGGATCGACATGCGGGCCGCGTCGCCGACGATTACCTCGGCTCGGTCCTCGCGGGCCAGGCGGGCATTGGCCCGGTTGAACTCGACCACGATGAACGGGATGCGCGTGGCCAGGAGGACCCGAGCCAGGTTCCGCCCGTTTACGCCGTAGCCGACGATGATGACGTGGCTGACAGCCTCCGTGGGCTGGGCGGCGAGCGCGATGCTTTCGCGGGCCGGCGGTTGGCCGAGGGTTTCCAGCCAGCGGCTGACCGCGGCGCCGACCGGTGCGGCGGCCGGCAGCAGCAGTGCTCCCACAAGCATGGTTCCCACCGTCCAGATGACGAAGACCGACACGAAATCGCCGGTGATCATCTGGAATCGGGCGGCTTCCTTGGTCAGCACGTAGCCGAATTCGCTGATGGTTGACAGGCCCACGCCGGCGGTCAGCGCCAGTCGGAGGGGCCAGCCGGCCAGTCTGATCGCGGCGAAAGCCAGGCCGGCCTTGAGCAGGACGGTCGCACCGACCGCGAGGGTCAGGGCCAGAGGGTAGCGGGCGAACACCTCCAGGTCGGTCAGCATGCCGATGGAGACGAAGAACAGGGCGTTGAAGGTGTCCCGAAAGGGCGTGATTTCCGCCCGCAACTGGTGAGCCAGGTCGCTCTGGGCCAGCAGCAGTCCGGCGATGAACGCGCCCAAAGGCCAGGACCAGTCCGCCAGGCTGGCCAGCCAGGCCCCGACACAGGCGGTCACGATCGCGAACAGGGTCATCAGCTCCTGTCCACCAAAACGGAACACCAGACTGACCACGCCCGGCATGACCAAGCGTGCGATCAGGCTGACTGCGATCAGTCCGCCCAGGGCCAGCCCGATCTTGAGCAGGTAAAGGGTCCAATGCCCCGGCGGACCGCTGGCTACTCCGAGCAAGGGCAGCAGAATCAGCGCCAGGATGACGGCCATGTCCTGGAGCAACAGGATTCCGGTGATCACCGCTCCGGCCGGGGTGTCGATCTGATCCCGGTCACTGAGGTGCTTGAGGACGATGGCGGTGCTGCTGAGCGAGACGGCCAGGCCGGCCAGCCACGCCCCGGTCCATTCCAGGTCGAGCAGGTAGCGCACCGCCAGCCCGGTCGCCAGTCCGGTCAGGGCCATTTGCACGAGGGTTGCCGCCAGCAGACGCGGGCCCGTCCGCAAGAGGGGTCCGGGTCCCATCTCCAGCCCGACCGTGAACAGCAGCACGACCAATCCCAGCTCGGCAAAGAACTGCACCTGGTCCCGCCCGTAATCAGCACTGATCAGCCCCAGCCCGGAGGGCCCCAGGGTCACTCCGGCCAGCAAGAACCCCAGGACGGTGGGGGCCCGAAGGGCGCGCATCATCCAGGCGGCGACCAGTGCGGCCCCGAACACGACCACGATCACGGTCAGCGGGGTGGCGGCCACAAACGCCTCGTCGGGCCGGCAGAGTCGGCCCGCTGCCTGTATGCCTTCAATCTTTTCAGGGCCGCGGCCGGCCCAGTGCACCATCCCGGGACGCATAGTTCGGCGCGCCGGACGCCGGCCACGGACCATCAGCCGTTGGAGGAACCGGGCGATTGTCGTATGATAAGCATGCCGGGCCGCGCCGGTCACGATCCGGCGTCCGGCAGGGCCTGATTATAGGCCAAGCATACATGCGGTTCGGGCAAACGGAGAGCAGGCAAGATGACCAGGCTGGACAATCTCGCATCGCGAAGTAGCCGGGGGGCAGAGGCGGCTGATGGAGCAGTTTGCAGTTCGAGATCGGCAGTCCGAAACTTGGTGCGGCTGGGCTTATGCCTGGCTCTGGTTGGTCCGCTGGCATCCGCCGACTGGGACCCGGCCAACGGCCAGTGGGGCAAGACCGACCCCGCCGACCTGCGGGTCATGACCTGGAACGTGGACGACGGCATCTGCCGAAATGCCAACAAGTCGGAGACCAGCAACGCCTGGCACGCTCTGGCCCGGATCGTGGCCGCGATGCGACCAGATGTTCTGATGATTCAGGAGGCCGGGGACAATGAGGGCAACGGCACCCCGGGGGGCAGCGACAGCGTCAGTCAGCTCACCACCACCCTGGAACTATTCTTTCACGGCGGGTCGGATCCGTTCCTGGGCGGGACGGTGGGCGCGTACGTGCAGAAATACGCACCGGACTACGACCTGCCGTACATCTTCGTGAGTTCGGTCAGCGACGGCTACAACCGCAACGCGCTGCTGAGCAGGTTTCCGTTTGCGGATCTGAATGGCGACACGGTCAGCCAGCGTTCGGACATCCCGATCGTGCTAGCGGAGTTATACGTTCAGCAGAGCGGAGCGGGTGGGGAGGGTGCCGGGTACCGGGGCTTCATGTTCGCGGAGCTGGACCTGCCGGACCAGGCCTATGCCGGCGACCTGGTGGTAGGTAACGCGCATCTGCACGCCTACAGCGAATACCACACCGCTCGCGTCTATACTTCGCAGCGGGTCGCCTATTACATTGATTACTTGTTCAATGGCGCCGGCACCGGCATCCCGGACCCGCACGGCAAGATAATGGACAGTCCCCCGGCCACTACCATTTTGGCGGCCGAAACGCCGGTGATCATCGGCGGCGACTGGAACGAAGATGAGGCCAGCAACGGGCAGAAGGGGCCGGCGGAGTGGATGACCTGCGCGGAGTTCGTCGGGGGGACCGACGGGACCGACCGCGACCGGACCGACATGACCTACGACGACGCCCGCAACCCGTACAACAACAACCGCAGCACCTACGGTTCCAGCAAGCTGGACTATCTGGCGTGGCAGGACAACATCGTGGGGCTGCGCCGGGGGTTCATCTTCAACAGCGGCGGCCTGCCGTCCGCCTGGTACCCGCCGGAAATCCTGGGCTTCCCCAGCCCCGGCACGATCAGCGGAATCGCCTCGCCGCACCGACCGGTCATCGCCGACTTCATGCTCCCGGCCGCACCGACCTGGCCGGTCGGCGACATGAACTGCGACGGCACGGTGGGCTTTGCCGATATCAATGCGTTCGTCCTGGCGCTGACCAATCCGGGGGGTTACGACGACCTTTACCCAGGTTGCCCGATCCTCAACGGCGATATCAATGGCGACGGCACGTTCGGGTTCGCGGACATCAATCCATTCGTGATGCTGCTGACCGGATTCTAGCAGTTCGTTGAGAACCCGCTCAAAGTGCCTGCATCAGTCGCGCCGGACCTCCGAGTGCGGCGTTTTTGGGTCGCCAGGACAGTCGGGCTGGACTCGGAGGTGCGGTCCTGTACCCTTTTTCGAGGGACAGCTACAAGAGCGTGCGCGATTTTGCGACATCCAGCGTAGCGGCCGGCGCCAGACCGCAGGGCGTCAGTATGGTGTCCCATTCGAACCGCGATGCACAAGAGCCCGAGGGCAGCGCGGGGCCAAGGCGCGCTCCGGCGGTCCGGCGAACCGCCTCCCCGGCGTTCGACTCTGCCGGGCGCGGGGGCTTGGAAGGAGGACGCGGGCAATCGGGCTCGCGGGCTAGTACAATTGCTTTTGCTTTTCGGTACTCGGCCGCGGAGAAGGTCGCATGAGCGGACGGGCGGAGCTAACTTACCGGTCGCTGGTCGTGCTTGTGGGGTTGGCGGCCGCTGGGCCGGCTGTGGCGGTCGAGCCACAGGCGGTGTCCTTTGCTGCCGCTGACGGGGTGCTGATTTCCGCGGATTACTATCCGCCGCCGGTGGCCGCGCGCGGGGACGCGCCGATGGTGATCCTGCTGCACATGTACCGCAGCGACCGAAACGCATGGGAACCGCTGATCGCGCCGCTGCACGAAGCGGGTTTCGCCATTCTGGCCCTGGATCTGCGCGGACACGGGCAGAGCGCCACGACCGAGACGCGGGACGCCGTCGCTCGGCGCGACCCGGAGGTATTTCGAAAGATGCAGGACGACCTGCGTGGGGCTTATGACTGGCTGGCCCAACAGCCGAAGATTGATCGAGCCCGCTTCGCCTTGGTTGGAGCCAGCGTCGGTTCCAGCGTCGCGTTGCAGTACGCGGCCAAGGACCGCAGCGTGGATGGGCTGGTGTGCCTTTCGCCTGGACTGAACTACATGCAGCTCGACTCGGTGGGCGAGATTCGGCAGATTATCGGACGCAGAATCTTGCTGCTGGCCGCTGAAGACGAACGCGATGCGCCCTATACCCTCCAGAGCCAGGCCCGGGGCGGGGTGGAGGTCCGGATCTACAAAGGACAAAAAGCGCACGGTACCGACCTGCTCGGCCTGATTCCGGATATCGAGAAGGAGATCGTCGGCTTTCTGAGGGACGCGGTCGGCCAACCCAGTGACAGCACCGTGTACGCGTCGATCGAACGTAACGTGTACCATCAACCGGACTCGGCCTGGATCGCGGAGATCTCGCCTACCAACCTGCGATACTTCTCCTCCGCCCAGGAGGCCGAATCCCGCGGGCTGCGGGCGGCGAAATCGAAGGGGCCCTCGGACGCTCGGGGCCAGCGCGGACGGAGCAACCGGTAACCCCCCTGAGGCAGCGGATGGGCTGGTGGTCGCTATCCAAAATGGTGCCTTTGATGCTGCTGGCCACGGCCGGCGACCCGCCGGCGGACCCGTGGAAGGAAAAGGTGGACCGGGCGGTGCAGGACGCCCAGGCGACAGGCGCCGTCTGGGCATTGCGGGAAGCGTTGGAGGCAAGCTGGCGGGCTGATGAC
This sequence comes from uncultured Planctomycetales bacterium, assembly GCA_964482395.1. Taxonomy (GTDB): domain Bacteria; phylum Planctomycetota; class Phycisphaerae; order UBA1845; family Fen-1342; genus CAYZXK01. Next base: position 16,280 of record CAYZXK010000157.1, read on the forward strand.
TGGCAGACCGGGCTGCAACTGGCCCAGACCTGCCTCCAGAAGCATCCCGACCAGCCGGAACTGAGCGGGCTGGTAGCGAGGGCTCTGTGGCGAGCCGGAAGGATTCACCAGGCTGAAAAGGTGGCCAACCGGATCCAGGTGGAGAACGCCGACCAAGCGACTTTGAGGACGTTGGTGGAGATCCGCCTGGCCAATGGGCAGGTTGAGCAGGCCGTTCGGCTGGCCGAGCGGATGGAGCAGCTCGGTCCGCGCCGGGCGGAGGACCTGTACTGCCTGTTCGCCACGCGGTTGGCCTGCGGGCGGTTATCGGGCCTGCCGGAGCTGCTGCGGGAGGCCGAGCGTCTGGCTGACCCGCGCGACGGCTATCCGGGCCAATACGTGGCCGAAGCGATCGAGGGGCTGGCGGCCTTCTTCGAGGCCGTAGGGACCGCGCCGCTGAACCAGATCGTCAGCTATGGGG
>CAYZXK010000158.1:0-39607 GCA_964482395.1 uncultured Planctomycetales bacterium
CGGATCGTGTACGGTCTGGTGGCGTACTACAACGCCAAGTACGCCACGCGGGTCTGCAAAGAATTCCGGGAGGTCCGCGGTGTGGCCTGAAATGCCCTTCTTAACCCGCAACAATTACACACGGGAATTGACGTTACCTTCGCCCGGGCCGGCCCCGCCTGCCGGCATTGCCAGGCCCCAGTTGCCCGCTGTGGTGCTCAGCAGCGCTGGTCGTTACCGTGCTTCTGCCACTCCGGGTCGCGGCCGTCTACAATAGCGGATATGTCTCGCAATGGCCGGGTGATTATCGCCATGTCGGGCGGGGTGGACTCTTCGGTCGCCGCCTGCCTGCTCAAGGAGCAGGGCTATCAGTGCGTGGGGGTATTCATGCGGGCAGGCGTGGTCGGGGAACTGAGCAGCTTACTGGGTGACCAGGGGTCCAAGACAGCCCGGCAACTGGCGAAGCAGGCAGCCACGGACCCGCCCGCCCGGGACAGCCCGGCTTTCGGTGCCGGCGCCCGTGTTCTGTCCGCCGCCCCGGGCCTCAGGCATCGCTGTTGCTCGACGGACGACGCACTCGACGCGCGGGCGGTTGCCGGCCGCCTGGGCATTCCCTTCTACGTCCTCAATTTCCGGCGGGAGTTTGAGGAACTCATCGAGTACTTCGCAAATGAGTACCTACACGGCCGGACACCTAACCCCTGCATCCGGTGCAACAGCCGGCTGAAGTTCGGCAAGCTTCTGAGGTACGCCGACCTGCTGGATGCGGAGTATGTGGCGACCGGGCACTACGCCCGAATTGTTGAGTGCCTGCCGCTGTCCGGCGAACAGTGGGGCGTCTGTCCGGCCGGTCGGCCAGCGCTGGTTGTGGATGTGCCGGCGGCCCGCCCCATCACTTGTCTGGCACGGGGGGCCAACCCCGCCAAGGACCAGTCCTATGCGCTGTTTGAGATCCGCCGGGCCGACCTCCCCCGCTGCCTTTTTCCGCTGGGCGAGATTCCCGACAAGCTCACGGTGCGGCAGGTGGCGGCCAAGTTGGGGCTGAGGGTGCATGACAAGGCGGAGAGTCAGGAGATTTGTTTCGTGCCGGGACGTGACTATGTTCGCCTGATCCGGCAGTGGCGGCCCGAGGCCGGCGGGCCAGGACCGATCCGGGATCGCCAAGGCCGGCTGCTGGGTACCCACCGCGGGCTGGTCGGCTACACCATCGGGCAGCGACGCGGACTGGGCATCGCACTCGGTAAGCCGGTTTACGTGACCCGGCTGGACGTCGCCAGCAACACAGTGACCGTAGGGCCGCGTGAGGAACTGCTGGGCAGCGAGTTGGCCGCCGAGCGTGTGAACTGGCTGGTTGATGCCCCGCCGCCCGAAGGGTGGCACAAGGTAGCCATCAAAATCCGCTACACTCATACGCCGGCGGCCGGTGCTATCCGGGTTCTGCCGGGCGAGCCGGGGAACGGGGAAGATCAGGGCAGCAGGGTCCAGGTTCGATTCGACCTTCCGCAAGTGGCCATCACGCCCGGGCAGGCCGCGGTCTTCTACCACGGCCAGATTGTCCTAGGCGGCGGGTGGATCGCCAGCGATGCCGGCGCGCGCCAGTAAAGGCGGGTCCGAGAACGGATTGGCTCGGGGCCGTTGAAGTTGGCAGCCGCCGGCCCCGCGTGCCGAGCCGCCGGGTTCTTTCCCCGGATGCGAGTTGTGACGCTGGAGGCCGGGAGGACCGGCAGTTTGCCTGCGACGCAGGTTTGGATACCAACGCCCGAGGCGACCGTTTTCGGTCGCCTCGGGCGTGAGGAGGAGAAGAGGTCTCACAGGTAGGAGGGCTTTCATCAGCATGTACGTGCGGGGGGCAGCCCGGTTCGGCGTCGGTCCAAGAATGCCGCAAGTTACTGACCGGAAAAGACTTACGCGCGAAAGCAAGGCAATATCGTGCTTGGGAGGTTAGCTGGCGGGCCGATCGCCCGACGAAGAAACAAACTTGTCTCCCGCCGGGAGGGGTTGTGACAACCACCGTGCGGGACTCCGATCACGCCGGTCCACTTACTGCTGGCCGCTTGGCTGGCCGGTTCAGCTCGACCGATCGGCGTGGACTTGCCGCCAACCCGGTGGACAAGGATGCATGCCGAGTGTATATTGCAGACACAAGGTGGGAGGACCGGCCGCCTGCGGTCGGTCGCCCATGTCGAGATTAGCGGGCTCAAATGCTGGAGGCGCCTCGGGGATTCGGGCGCCTGCGGGGCAATCGTCAGGTTTCGGTGGGACATGAGCCACGGGATATACAACCTGCACAATCATACGCCATTTTCGGACGGTGCTTACACCGTGGACGAGCTTTGCCAGGCGCACCTGGACTGCCCGGCGCTGCGAGGCTATGAGTTGCTGGGGATCGGGATCACCGACCACATGTTCTGCACCCCGTCGTCGCGCGAGGTTCGCAGCGAGAAGGACTTCGACCGGCTGTTCGGCAAGGAGACCCGCAACTACGTGGAGATGGTTCAGCAGGCTCGGCAGCGCTGGGCGGGCAAGCTCCAGATCTTCTGCGGGGCGGAGATCAACTGGCCGCTGAACCGGAACCTGCTGGACTGCATCCGGGGAATGCTGGGCGGGATCGATTATGTCCTGATCGAGTACGTCGACTGGGCGGGCCTGACCCAACTGGCCAACCAGGCTCGACGATGGCCGTGTCCGGTGGCGTTGGCACACACCGAGGTGGCAGTGCACTTCCCCAACACCTCCATGGACCAGGTAGTGCGGACGCTGGCCAACGCACGGATCATCTACGAGTTGAATCCCAAGCTCATGCCCCTGGCCAGCCAGGACCGCTGGTTCAGCGTGCTGCCCAATCACCGCGTGCAGATCGCCATCGGCACTGACACGCACGATGATCTCAGCGTGCTCAACGATCTGCCGCTGCTGTACGAGTACGTCCGCAAGCACCGGCTGGAGCAGAAGCTCTTCGTGCCCGGCATTCGGACCCCGGAGCCGGTGTCAGTGGCGCAGTGATTGACCGGCTGGCCGCGAGCGGAAGCGCCCGACCGCAAGCGGTCGCTACTCGCGGCCATAATGCTTGAGCTTCCACAGGCGGCGGGCGTGCTTGGCACGGGCTTTGCGGTCGGCGGCCGCGGCCAGTTTTGGCCAGAGGGTTCGCCATCGGTCGCGGGTCGCTCCGTAGCCCGCGAAATACGCCTTCAGAAAGCGTACCCGGTCGGCACGGGTCAGCCCGGGCAGGTCCCGCAGACTCACTTCCATCCGGACCAGCGGCCTGAGATCGGTGGTCGTGGATTCTCGACCGCCATGGCGCAGCCCGTCCATGTCGATCCATATCAGCTTGGGTTGCGGATAGGGCATGACCAGCACGTTGCTGGCCTTGCAATCGCGGTGGCGAAAGCCGCGCTGTTGCAAGCCGCGCAGGAGGCGGGCCAACATCAGGCAGAGCTGCCGCTTGACCCTCAGCCAGTCCGGTCCAGGCAGGCTGGCCTGTTGGGCGCGCAGGTAGCTCTCCAGGTCCACAGCACCCGGGATGGCCTCGGTGATCAGCAGGCTGTCCAGGATGAATGGGCCCCATCGCCGCTCCAGAAACGCCAGCGGACGGGCAGTCGGGAGGTCGCGATGCAGCAGGGCGTGTCCCAGTTGCCATCCCCGCCGGCTGCGGGAGGGTGGTAGCAGTTGCACCAGTCGCCGCCACCCGTTCCGGGCCCGGGGGCGCTTGAGGATGACGGGCAGGCTCTCATCCGGGTGCTTGAGCAATGTCCGGCGGACTTCGGCCGAATGCGAGTCTTTGCAGGCCGAGGCCGCGTTGAAGAAGTCTAGGGGTCGGCCCAGCGTGCGCTGCCACCAGGCTCGGTCGAAGACCAGCCGCGAGGCTCGCGACTCCTCGGCCGGGTGTTTGCAGGCGGTCACTGCCATGCCCCGCCAGCCGCCCGGCAGCCGGAGCCGGGTGAAGTAGCGTCCATCGCGCCCCAGCCGGCGGTCCCGTGAACCCCACAGCCGTCGGGCGTGTCGCTGAGCGGCCCGCGCCAGAGCCCGGACCAGTTCCCGGTACCCCAGCTTCAGCGACCGGCCGTGCTCGAAGCGGGCTTCGAACTCGTTACGCCAGCGCAGGTAGGCCCGCAGAAAACGCAGCCGGTCGCCGACCGAACTGTGCTTGCCGAACCACTGGTTGAGTTGGGCCAGGTTGCGGACCACTGCACGGACGCTCAGCGGTCGGTCCCGTCGGACGCTTTGCAGATCCACGAAGACCGTCCGGTACCGTCCCGGCCCCACCGTCTGCACCAGGATGTTGGCGGCGTGCATGTCCAGGTGCTCCAAGCCGGCCTGGTGAGCCCGCGCGATCATTTCTGCCAGAAGCTCCATCAGTTGCAGCGTGTCCGCCCGTCGTCGCCGGACATCCGGGTCCGAATGGAGTTGCAGCCAGAACTCGTTCAGCGGCTGGGCGGGCTCCAACGCCTCCGTTACCAGCAGGGCGGCTCGCCGCCGGCCGCGACGCACGGTCCCGGTGCAGGCCACCGGGCAAGCTGCGGGGATCCCGGCCCGGCGGGCAAACCGTCCCCCTTCCCATTCCGCCTGGCAGGCCGGAGTTCTGAACAGGTGCTTCAGCCGGCGCGGCCAAGACTCCTGGAAGTAGTATTTCAGGTAGTAGGGGACACCCCCGATCACCGCTCGCCAGACTTCCCGACGGGCATTCTGCTTCACCCGCTCCCAACCCTGACCCTCCGGGCAAGCCCAGGCACGCTCCGGGACAGTGCTCAACAAAGCCTCCACGCCGTCGCAGCAGGTCCACCGGTGGCCAGAGAAGACCACGCTAACGCCGTCCGGGGTGCGGATCGACGGCGGCCGGACCGGCCCGGGGCTGATCGTCCGCTCCAGCCAAGCATCCACTCTCCGCGGCGGTGACAGAACTGACCGATTCAAATCCGGCAGGCCCATCCTTCACCAGCACTCGCGCCCCGCGGCAACCCGCCCCGCCAACTGCTGTCGGACGATTCTACCAGGTTGCCAAATGTCCTTGTCCGCAAGGCCTCGGACAGCGATGCGGGGGCCATAAGTCGCGCTGTTGGCTCCAAACCATGGCCCGGCCGGCTGGGCCCGACCTGGTCGGGCGACAGTCGCCGATCGCCATGCAACTGCCACCGCACAATACACCCCGGCCCGGCCACTGGAAACCCCATTGTGCCGATCACTTGACCCGGCGGTACTCGGCGGCCGGGTAGATTTCATACTGGGTCTCGGCCCGGGCATCATCGTAGGCTTCGATCGAGCCCAGCGGCCAATAGTCCTGCTGCACCAGCACCCGGGGATAGTCGCCGTCCGGCGGCAGGTGGCGCAGAAGCAAGGTGTGGGTGGCCGGCCCTACCGGCGTCGAAACCTCGATCAGGATGGTCTGCGGCTCTCCGCGCGCGACCCAGCCCTTGATGATGGACTCGGCCGGGGGAGCCACGAAGGTCGGGCCGGGATTGAAGGTCCAGCGTCGCTCCAGGCGCTCGTCAACCCACACTTGGCGGGTCACCGACCCGCCCGGACGACTGCGCTGCTCAACCACCCGGACCGAAGACGATCCGTAGAGGAAGTCGGCCTGCCACTTGTAGGCGTCGGCTTGCCGGTCGGTGGTCCAGATGATCCGCTCCTCCTGGCTCTGACCGATCCGCCTGACCTGTAGGCCCTGGTAGCCCTGGGAAGGGTCCCGATTGACGGCCCCGCGCTGGGTGAGGACGGTTTCGTCGCGATGCAGGCGGCGATAAGTTGTGTTGAGGGTCTCGCGGCCCCAGCGTGGAGCGGGTCCGCTGCGGCCCAAGTCGGCGACCAGTCTGAGGCCGTTGGACTCGGCCAGGCTTAGGGACGGAAATGCCTCCAGCGGTCCGATCTTGACCTGCCCGGCCAGTCGCTCGGCGAGCTTCTCGACTGAGGGAGCGAACTGCACGGCGGTGTAGACCAGCAGAATGATGGCCTGCGAGGGCGATTGCTGCACCACCCCGGCCGAAGAGATGGGGGAGCCGGCCCACCCCGTTTCGGGTGGCCGGATCCAGACTACGCGCGCCCCGTCGGCCCGTCGATCCTCACGCAGCCAGTCGTCAACCTCCCAGGCCAGCCACTGATGGGCCGCCAGGTCCCGCAGCAAGTCTTGCGGTCCGCGCCCCTCCGCCAGCCAGGTCCGCAACAGGCCGATGGACCAGGCTGGAACCTCATTCAGCATGCCCCCAATGTACAGCCCCGGCACCTGAGGGAAGTCTGCCCCGACGACCATCCAGTCGTCCTCCAGCGGCAGACTCAGACCAGCGCAGGCCAGGTAATCCTGCGGGGAGGCATTCAGCGTGGGGTCGTCGATCTGGAGGGTCCGACATACGTCGTCCAGGATTTCCAGGTCCGCCGGTCGCAACTCGCCGAGCGGTTCGTAGACCACGCGCAGCAGGTGCCCGCGCGGCAGGCAGGTGAAGCGGACGACGGTGCGTCGGCGCCACAGGTCGCGCCCCAGGCGGATCAGCCCGCTTCGCTCAACTTCCAGGCCCGGATACTTGCCGAGTTGGACCGGGGAAACCCGCGCATGCTCCCGGCCGCCGACCACTTCCGGCATTCGCAGCAGCTCGGTGAGCGGCTCGAAGTTGGGCAGCCGCAGAAAATCAAACTCCATGCTCCGCTCGAACTCCAGGCCCCGCCTGCGCCGGCTCTCATCCACCACCGGCAGGACGAAACGCTGCGGATTCCGACGGTCCAGGTGCCACCCGCGCGGCGGCCGCACCGAAAGCGGCGTGCCCTCAATCTGTTGTCGCGGGCCCAGGGCCCGGGCATGGCGCACCTGGAGCAGTGCCAGCCCCAGTGTGGCCACCAGCAGCCCGGCGCTGACGAGCAGTTGGCGTGCCCGCCGAGCCGGCCGCTCGCCGCTATGCACCTCGAACGCCATTGGCTTCACATCATACGTGCGTCCGTTACGACCCGAAACCCTTCCGCGGCGGCGTGTCGGTGGGAGTGGCGATTGAGACGTTCGGGCTGCCGCGACCTTATCGAGGGTTCGAAGCGTGGGATATGTTCAGGCCCGCTCGTCTGGCATACCGGGCAGTCGGTTCGCGGCGCGGGCCTCCATCGCCAACAATGCCGCTCCGATTACGCCGGCCTTATCGGTCGACAGTGGAGCGGGCTGGATCCGCAGGTCTGCCGGGACCAGGTCACTTCGGTATCTCCCGAACGCGACCACGGCCTGGTCGACCAGCTCGGGATGATGGTCGATCACCCCGCCGCCCAGCGCGACCACATCGGGTGCATACAGGTGGACTAGCTGGGCGATCCCGATCGCCAGGGCTCGGGCCGCGCGCTGCATGACCGCTTCAGGCCCCGTCCGAGCGCCTGGCCGCCCGGCGGCCTGCCGGCGGGCCGCATCGAGTGCCGGCCCGGAAAGTATTGCCGACAGGCTGCCTGGCACGCCGCTGGGGTCGGTGGGTGCGTCGGGTGAGGTGTCGACCACCAGGAACCCAAAATGTCCCGCCCCGCCGCGGGTGTGGCGGACGATCCGGCCGTCCAGAATCGCGCTCCCGCCCACGCCGGTGCCCAGCGACAGGTAGACCATACGCTGCGGCCGCGGCCGGCTTGCCGCCCACTGGCCCCAGGCGGCCGCGTTTACATCCGTGTCGAGCCAGAGCCGGCGGCCCACCGCGGCCTCAAGCAGCTCGCGGACGTTTATGCCCTCCAGTGCCGGCAGATTCAGGGCCCGTTGCATCCGGCCGGTGCGGCAGTCCCACAACCCCGGCAGGGCGACTCCGACCGCGGCCGGCTCACCTCCGCGGACGGTCGCCAGGGTTTCGACTTGCTTGGCTATCAGCCGGGCCAGTTGTTCCGGCTGGCCCGCCGGCGGCAAAGGCTCGGCGGTGCTGGCAATCAGTCTTCCGTCTGCCGCGACAAGCCCAACCCGCACCCGCGAGCCACCGATGTCAACACCGAGTACCACCTGGGATTCGATCACTGGGTTCATGATTCGGCTCAAGCCAGAAAGCAGGAAGAAGCCGCGAGAGTCCGAAGCCGCGCAGCCACGAAGGGGGAGGTAAGCAGACTGTCACGGTGGCTGTCGGGCGCAGGGCATGGCGGCCGCATCTTGTTCATTGGGAGCAGCCCGCCGGCAGCGCGGGGGCGCTGCGGCCGGGCGGTCAGGGTGCCGGTGCCGGGTGCACCAGCCGGTAGCTCGTGAGTCCGCCGGCGATGTTCCACGGTCTGAGTCCCTTGTGCCGCAGGATGCGGGTAGCGTAATAGGCCCGGTGGCCGACGGCGCAGTAGACCGCCAGCGGCTTGTCAGTCGGGATTTCGCGCCAGCGGTCGCGGAGCTGGCCCAGCGGGATCAGCATGGCCCCGGGTATATGGTCGGCCTCGAACTCGGCGGGCTGGCGTACATCCAGAATGGTCCAGCCGGCGATCTCCTGGCCGTCCGGCCCGTCCGATGCCGGACTGGCGGCCGGAAGCTCGCTCGGATCTATGAACTGCTCATCGCCGGCCAGCAGGTTCCCGGCCACGTACCCGGCGATGTTGACCGGGTCCTTGGCTGCTCCAAACTGCGGGGCGTAGGCCAGTTCGAGGTCCTCCAGGTCTTTGACGGTCAGGCCCGCGTGCAGAGCCGTCGCCAGCACGTCAATCCGTTTGTCCACGCCCTCGGTCCCGACGATCTGGGCGCCCAGGAGCCTGCCCTGGTCGGGTGTGAACAGAAGCTTGATGGTGACTTGGCGGGCGCCCGGGTAGTAGCCCGCGTGGTGGCCCCGGTGGACGTAGATCTTCCGATAGGCCACTCCCCGGGCTTTCAGCAGTTTTTCGGAAGCCCCGGTCGTGGCCGCCACTACGTCGAAAACCCGGACGATGCTGGTATCCAGAGCGCCGCGGTAGCGCGAGACCCGGCCGAAGATGTTGTCGGCGGCGATCCGGGCCTGCCGATTGGCCGGCCCCGCCAGGGCGACTGTGGTTGGATGCCCCAGCAGAGCGTCCCGCACCTGTACCGCGTCGCCGACGGCGTAGATCCGGGGGTCGCTGGTGCGCATGTGTTCATCCACCACAATGGCCCCGCGCTCCGACACTGCCAGCCCCGCCTCCCGGGCCAGTCCCGACTCGGGCCGAATGCCGACTGAAAGGATTGCCAGGTCCGCCTCCAGCAGGCTGCCGCTCTTGAGCCGAGCCCGCACCTGGCCGTCGTGGCCGTCGAAGGCGACCACCGCATCGCTCAGGTGCACTTCCACGCCGTGGTCCGTCAGTTCCTGATGGAGTCGCGCGGCCAGCTCGGGATCCAGGGGCGGCATGACCTGCGGCAGCAACTCGACCAGGGCCACCGAGAGTCCCCGCCGATGAAGGTTTTCGACCATTTCCAGCCCGATGAACCCGCCGCCCACCACCAGTGCGGTTCGGGCTCCGCCGTCCACCGCCGCCTTGATCCGGTCCACGTCAGCCAGGTTCCGCAACGTGTAGATTGCCGGATGGTCAATGCCCGGAATCGACGGAACTACCGGTGCCGCCCCGGGCGCCAGCAGCAGGTAGTCATACGACTCGACGTACTGACGGCCCGAGTCGAGGTCCCGCAGATGCACGAGCCCGGCGGCTGGTTCGATCCGCGTTGCCTCGGTCCGGGTGCGGACGTCGAGCCGGAACAGGTTGGACAAGGCGGCGGGGGTCCGGACGAGCAGGGATTTTCGGCGTGGGATCTGGCCGCCCACGTAGTAGGGCAGACCGCAATTGGCGAATGACACGTCGTTGCCGCGCTCGATCAGCACGATTTCCGCGTCTTCGTCCAGCCGGCGGGCACGGGCCGCTGCGGTCGCGCCGCCCGCCACGCCGCCCACGATTACCAGCTTGATGCCCATAAGCTACGCTCTCCTTTGCGGCACGGGTTTCGCCCGCTGGTTATCATAGCCGCAAAAAAGGACCCGGGGTTCATGACCGTAATAGCCGCCGGACCGTTGGCGATCATTCAAAGCCGGCGCGATTTCCGCTACGCCGTCTTGGCGGTGCTGGCGATCGCGGGAGCCTGGCGGGCCATGATGGCCGTCCGCATGCCGGTGATATCACGCGACGGAGTCACTTTCTGTTGGTATGCCCGGGAGCTGGGACGACAGGGTTTGGCCTATCTGCGGACGCCCGAAGCCCAACAGCACCCTCTCTTTCCCGCCCTCATGCTGGGCGTGCAGCGCTGCGCCCGACTGCTGGGCGCGCCGGACACCCCGATGACCTGGCAGCGCAGCGGCCAACTGGTCTGCTGGCTGGCCGGCATGGCTGTGGTCGGACTGAGCGGGGCACTGGCGGTGCGACTGGTCCGTCGACTGACGCTGCCGCTGGACCAGCGGCTGGTAGCCCTCCTGGCGATGCTCGCGGCCGCCTTGCTGGACCTGAACGTCTGGCTGTCCAGCGATGTGATGTCCGACCAGGTCCACCTGGCGTTCTATCTCGGCGCGGTGTTGCTGCTGCTGGGGCTGGACGGGACCGGGGCCGCCGTGGGCTGCGGCCTGCTTTCGGGTCTGGCTTTTCTGACCCGCCAGGAAGGGCTGCTGCCCGCGGCAGCCGGGCTGGTGGTCTTGGCGGCCCAGCGCCGACACAGGCCCTGGCCGAGGCTAGCCTGGCAGGCCGCAGCTCTGCTGGCAGGCTGCCTGCTCCTGACGGTGCCCTATTGGCTGACAGTCGGCCGTTTCTCTACTAAGAAAGACGTCTTCCAGTGGTTCCGGACCGCGCCGGCCCTGCAACCAGCGCCCAGCAGGTCCGCGCTGACCCCAGTCGCGCCTGAAGACCCGAGCGCGGTTTGCCGCAAGCGGTCGGCGCCCGCGGGGTGTGAGATCCGGACTTTCGCACTCGGTAAACTCGAGCCGCTCGACCTGCCCTGGTACGCGCTGCTGCCCCACGCAGTCTACAAACTGTTTCGTGCGGGCCGGGTGGTGATCCCGCTGCTGGCACTTTTTCCGCTGCTGACGCTGCGGCGACGCCTACTCTCGCCGATTCTGGTCGGCTGGACATGCTGCCTGGCCGGGCATTTCAGCCTTACCCTGGGGCTGCTGGCCCATAACCGTTACCTGGATCCACGCCACATGCTGGTACCGACCCTGTTGCTGCTGCCGCTGGCGGCCATGCTGCTGGCCCGGGCTATGAGCCTGTTGCTTGAACTGCGCAAGCGCTGGGGCGCGGGGTTGCTGGCGACTGTGTGCGGGCTGCCTCTGGTCTGGTACTCGTTGCGGGTGCCCAACGCCCGGGAAGGCTTTTTGGCTGATGCGGCCCACTGGCTGACGACCCACGACCCGCAAGTAGCCGCTCGCCGACTGCTATGCGGCAGCGGCCCCAAGCGGATCGCGTTTTACGCCGACATGCGCTGGGACCATTGGGCCGAGCGGCCGGAAGACTACCCGGTCTTGTGCAGCCGCATCCGAACCGGGGGGCCAGGGTATCTGGCGCTGGAAGTTGGGCCCGGTTTCGAGCACGCCGGCAACCGCGAGCTGGTGGATCGGCTGCGCGCCGATGCGCAGCTCAAGCCATACCTGGGTGCTTTCCACTTGCGGCCGGGACCCGACCCGGGTACCGAGCTGTATCTGATAGAGTTGCATCCGCAAGATTCAGGAGGATGAACATGCTGGCGAGCGATCTGTGGAGAACTGTGCTGCTGTCGATTGTCCTGGTCTGTCCGGTGGCGGCCCAAGAAGCGGAACTGCCGGCCGACATCGAGCGGCTGGACCCCGCCAAGTGGCCCAAGGTCCAGCCGCCCCAGCAGACCGCTTATGGCCAGATTCCCCTGCACGTCAAAGTGTTGGTGCTGGAGTTCAACCCGCTCATCCCGGGGCGGTTGCATTCGCCCGACAGCCCGGGCGCTCCGCCCAAGGGCCTGCGTCAGGTTGCCGGCTGGAACGACCCCATCCCGCTGGCCGCCGGCTACATGCAGGATATCTGCGACGCCAGCGGGGGACTGGTCCGGCTCGAAATCGCCGACTGGCTGGTGGTCCGACGATTCCAGAAGAAAGTCGACGGCTTTGTGTATACTCCGGAAAGCTACATGGAATCCCTGCGCCACGGGACGGGCAATGCCAGCGCGTGGCACCAGCCCGACGGTCTGGACTATCCGCACATGATCGAGGAATTCCGGCTCATACCCCGAGTGGAGTCCGGAGAGATCGACGAGGTCTGGATGATGGGCTTGCCCTATTTCGGCTACTGGGAATCGGCCATGGCCGGCCGGGACGCCTTCGAGGTCAACGGGGAGGCCTACGGTCAAGTGCCCTGCAAACGCCGATTCGTGATCATGGGTTTCAATGTCGAACGTGGGGTGGCCGAAATGCTGGAAGACCAGTGCCACCGGACCGAAGCGACCATGTCGCGGATTTACGGGGGCTGGGAAGTGGACAAGCTGACCACCAACTGGGCCCGGTTCGCCGCCAACCTGAAGCAATCCGGGACGGCCGCGGTGGGCACCTGCCACTATCCGCCCAACGGCGAGAGAGACTACGACTACGCCAATCCGCGGCAGGTGATGAGCACGGCGGAGGACTGGCTGAACTATCCGCGACTGACCGGGGCTCAGAGTCTGGTGAGCTGCGAGACTTGGTCCGGCCCGCACAAGACCCCGCGGGGGCAACCCGACTATCACCGCAATTACATCCGCTGGTGGTTCCGGCACCTGCCCAAGGCGCCCGGGGTCAACGAAGATGGCCGACTCAACAACTGGTGGGAGTATATCTACAACTTCAATGCCTACGACGCCTCCGGCAAGCCGCTGCCTGACGCCCGACCCCCGGCCCGAGCGCGCGACGAGAAAGCCCCCGGTCGCCGGCCGGCATGAACCCGGCGCGCCGACCGCTCAGTGATTACGCACAAAGCCGGCGGAAGCATTGCGACGCTATGAGCCGTCAGGTGTTGCTACTTGAGGCGCCTGCCTGCGCCGCGCCATTTTGGATTTATGGCGCCGATAGGGGCGCTGTCACGGTATCAATAGCGGATTGGGCGGCCTCTCTCGCTCAGTCGAGCCGCTTTATGCGCACATTGCGGTACCAGACCGGCTTGCCATGATCCTGGAAGCCGATGCGGCCACGACGAGGCATGTCCTTATAGGCGGTCTTGAACTTGTTGGGGCTGCCGTCCGGGTTCTTGCCGGCCACGGTCCACTGGTTCAGGTCCATGTCGATAATCGCCTGGCCGTTCAGCTCCACTTGAATCCGGCTGCCACGACAGGTAAGCACCGCCTTGTTCCACTGACCCGGCGGATTAACCGCGTTCTTACTGGGTGCCAGGCAATCGTAAATGGCGCCGCAATCGTGCTTGTCCGGCTCGCTCTTGCCGAATGAATCCAGCACCTGCATCTCGATGCCGGTCTGCACGCAATCGTTGATGTCGGCGGTACGGAAGAAGATGCCGCTGTTGGTCTGCGGGTCCAGCTTGAACTCGACCTCCAGAATGAAATCGCCGTAGACCTGCTCAGTCCAGATGTCGCCCCCGCCCTTGCGGGCGAGCGCGCCGTCCTCGACCGCCCAGCTCCCCGGCTTGGCGATCCAGCCGGTCAGGTCGCGGCCGTTGAATATCTCGGCCCAGCCGCTGGGCCGGAGTTGAGCGCTGGGGACGGCGTCGGCGGGCAGGTCGCCCAGTGCGAACTGGATTCCGGCCAGGTAGTGGCGCAGAACCAGCGGGTTCCAAAATATCTCTTCACGGTGCCCCAGTGAACAGTAGAAGACCCGGCCCAGACCGTAGTTACGTACCCAACTGACGGCGAAATCGCCGTCCGTACGTTTTATGCCCGGCCTGGTCATGTCGGTCCTGCCGGTGTCGATGCTGAGTAGCACTCGCAGTTTGTCGCGCGAATACGGCTGCTTGAACTGATATATTTCGTCCGCGATCTCGAACGGCTTGCCACCGAAGGCGGCGTTCAGCACATGTCCTGGCTCATCGAGTCGGATGGTCACGGTCTCATTCCATGGGTGCCCGTCGAAGTACCCTCCCATCAGCTCGCCGAACTCCGGCCAGTTGTAAAAGCAGTCGGTGGCCGCGTGCAGACCGATGATGCCCTTGCCGCTTCTGACAAAGTCGATCAGACCTTGCTTGAGACGGGCATCTTCGAACAGTTCGCCGGTGGTGTTGTTGAAGCACACGCCATCGAACTGCTCCAGATTCCGGGACTCGAAGACCGAGGGCTGGTTGCCGACCACGACGGCGAATGCCCCAGTCTTCTCCCCCAGCGCCTGGAGAGCCGCAGTGGCGTACGGAATCGCGCTGTGGCGAAAACCTTTGCAATCGGTATACACCAGCAGGCGGCGCGGCTTGTCGGGTCTGACCGGCGCCTGCTCCGGAGCAGCAGCCCGGATCCTCTCCAGCGCTTCTGCCGGCACGGGCTCATCGGACATGGCGACTACACCGAACCAGGTGACCAAAAGGGCCGTTGCCGCACGAATGCCGCCGACTTGCATTTGCCTGCTCCTGACTGAAGCCGCGCCATATTGACCTCAAGTGCCGACCCGGCCGATGGGCGTGAACGCGGCCCGCGGTCCGAAGCGCCGCACTCCTGACTCGTCGGCGCCGGCCGGCCAAAGTATAGCGGAGGCGTCGGGCCTCCGTCCACAAAACCGGGCTACTTCCTCGGCGTTCATCACCATGAACGCGGTCGAGAGCGCATCCGCGACGGCGGCGGTGCCCGCCACGGCCCAGGCGGCCCGAACGCCGGACGCCGGCCGCGCGGTGCGCGGGTCGAAGATGTGTTCGGCGGCCGGGCTTTGGCCGGACCCGCTCACTGCACAGTCCGACAGCGTCAACGTTCCGAAGCTTCTTGCGGGCCGGTCCGGAGCCCGCAGCCCCACTTTCCATTCTCCACCCTCCGGGGCCCGTCCCAGCGCATAAACCGTGCTCTGGCCGCCGTGCACCAGCGCGGACGGAACCTTCCAACGGCCTAGCAACGCGATTATGCGGTCTATGGCATATCCCTTGCCAAGGCCGCCCAAATCCAACACCAGTCCGGCCATCTGCACCCCGACTGCGTGTTCGACCGGATCGAAAACCAGCGGCGGAACCCCGGCCCCCACTCTCCCGGGACCGCGCCGGCTCCGAAATGCGATGTCGAAAGCCCCCCCGGTCTGGATGGACAACTCGCTGGCCAGTTGCAGGCATTCTGCCGTCTCGGCACTTACCCGAAGATACTCTCCCGGCTTTAGCCGGTTGATCTGAGCGATATCGCTGTGCGGGACAAAGCGGCTGAGCACCTCTTCGAGTCGGACTAGTTCGTCCCGTGCCGCCCTGGCCGCCTGCTCCAGATACCGCTCCCCGGCCCCGGCCAGGTACAGCTCGAAGGTTGTACTCATGGCCGGCCACCTGAATCGACGGATGCGGCAGCCCCCGGCCCGGTCGGAATCTACCTTGATCATGGCCCGGCCTTCCGCGTGCTCTGACCCGCGGCCTGCATGTGCCGGAGGTAGGAGTCCCATAGCTCTTGTCGAATATACACCACCAGTCGCTCATCCCGGCGCAGCCCGAAGTTGTGCACCTCGTACCGGCCGGACAACCGCCGCTCCAGTTCCGCCTGGTACCTGGAGGACGCGATCACCGCCTCCGCCTCCGGCGACTGCGGCACGCCTTCCCAATATCCGACCCGCCCGAAATCTCGCAGGTACCAGGGCAGCGGCCAGCAGTTTTCGACCATCACTTTGATGACCATATCACGACCAGCCGGATGTAGTGCGGCTATCTGCCGCAGCCAGTCGGCAAGATCTACAACCGAGTGCAGGGTCTGCGCGTAGACGTACGGATTGCGCTCGCTGGCGCAGTATTTGAAGCTGTTGGCACGCCGGGCCTGCCAGGCAAGCTGACCGGCGCCTCCGATCAGGCCCGCGGCTATGATCGCCTGCGCGGCGCGAGAGCGCACCATTCGTACAAGTGCTACGGCCCCGGTGCCGGCCAGCAGTGTCATGCCATGCAGGGCGCTCAACATGCACCAGGGTGTTTTGTACGGAATCAGGGAATAGACGACTGTGATCAGTATGACGTAAATCGCGATAAAGCGCAGCAGCCAGACGCTTTTGCCGAAAATCCGTCCCCGCAGAGCGGCCACCAGGCCCAGCAGGGCCAGCCCGACGATCAACCCCTCGCTCCAGATTGGGCCCGCGCCCGCCCGCCAGTATGTCAACAGGTGCAGATAATAGTGCCACGGATGCTGGTGGACTCCGTGGTCGGCGGCCCGCTGGAAGTAGGTCGCGAACGCGCGGATCGAATCCACTGGGCCCGCCCAGTTGACGAAGAAGCCCGAGAATAGCGGAACGGAAACTATCCCCGCACCAATTGCCGCAGCCAGCAGCGCCCGGGAGGCCAGGTAGCGGCGGCTGGCCACTGGAGCCGGCGCGCGACGGCGGTACCAGAAGGCGGTAATCGCCAGGGCCAGGAGCGCGCTGCCGATGGCAATGATGCAAGTCTCCTTCGTAGCATGCATGAAGCCCACTGCCATCCCGGCGAGAAATGCCCAACCGGCGCGCCTAGTGCGCAGATAACGCCAGCCGGCGCCAATCATCAGGCAGGTGAAGAACACCAGCAATGATTCTTGGATGTAGTAGCGACTGTAATAGGTCAGGGCTGGCGACACCGCGGCCAGTCCGCCGGCCCAGAGCGCCTCCCAGCGGCCCAGACCATCTGCCAGAAGCACCAGCAGCAGGATCAAGCATGTGCCGAATACGACCGCAACAATGCGCAGGTGGGCGGCGGTGAGGTGTGCGTAATCAGCGACTCCGGTCAGCCAGATTGCCGGCAGGGTGAAGTAGTACAAGGTGGGGCCGTGGTACTCGTTCAGATCGTACACGTAGCGGCCGGCCTGCCAGAGCGTGTGGAACTTGTCCGCGTGGACCGCCTCGTCGACATGCATGGGCCGCAGCTCAAGCCGGGGCAGTCGCAGGGCCAGCCCCGCGCCGCCCAGCGCGAAGATGCAGATGAGAAACCGGGCCCGACGTTTCATTGGGCAGGCAAACCGTAGACCTCCACTTCAGTATAGTGATTCTGGTCGTCGGCGGTGCTGCCTTTGCTGTAGAGTCGGACGTACCGGCCGGTTACGCCGCGGGCGTCGATGAGTTTGCCTTCGTAAGTCTCCCAGTACTCCTTGTCCGGGCCCAGCCCCAGTCCCGATGAATTGTCGTGATCGTTGTTGAAAACAGTCTGTACATTCTGAATGAAGTCCGGGTCGTCTGACACCTGGACTATCACGTCGCGGTAGACGCGGGCGCTGATGTGGAAATGCCAAATCAGGATCGCGTAGATGGAGTATTTCTGCTTGAGGTCGATCTGCACATACTGGAGGCCCGGCCCCAGCTCGACGTAGCCGCCTTCTTTGGCTTCTTTGTCGCCGTCGGTGATCAGCTTCAGGCTGCCGATGATCGGCTCCGGATCGCTGCTGATTACCGACCGGCCCAGCGCGACGTTTTTCGTGCCCGGCGGAACCAGCAGCGGCGGTCGCGGACCCTTACGCGGCGGTTCTAGGTTGGTCCCGGGCGGGACGTGGGCCGGCGTACCCTTGAAAGCCGGTCGGGGCAGCTTCAGATCCAGCGGAACGAGCTTCCCACCAGACCTGCCGCCTTCAGTCTGCTGACTCTCGGGCGGACGCTTCCCTGACTGCGACTGGCTCTCCTGTCCGGTGGCCAGCGGCAGACCAAGGGCCGCGAGCAGCCACAGTGCCAGGGCTTTTCTGGCAGTAAGTCGGCTGAGCTTGCTCATGGTTGCTTATCTCCGATACCGGTGCGCCACCAGGGACGCGGCAGTGTGCGGCAACATGCAGACCAGCAAGGCCACGGCGCTCAGCCGATGTACCAGGCTCAGCGTTTCCAGCCCCGCCTGGCCGAAGATCGGTTCCATGGCCGCCAGGGCGGACAGCATAACTGCAAATCCCAGCCACAGAATGGCCCAGAACATGGATTTCTGCGCGGGGCTGAGCTGGTTGGCGCCGCGGACCGCGCCGGCCACGAAGCGGCAGCGTCCTGCCCACTGGAGCGCGATGCCGGTCAGACCGAGCACAAACAGCGGGGCACCCAACATGTGTGCCAGCAGCAGCCATCCATCCGGTCCGTCGCCGGTCAGCCAGGCCCACAGGCCGGTGACGCCCTGGACCAGCAGGCCGGCTATCGCGACGAGGTGTAACACGTGCTGGCCGAACGTCAGGCCCGGCCGACTCGCTTGGTCGCTGAGCAATTGATCCGCCGGCTCGTTCGACATCCCATAAGGGCGTCTGCCCGCCGAAAGGTCCAACCCGAAGCGCAGCAGGATCAAGCCGATCAGGCTGGCGCAGGCCAGGCCGAACCACTTGAAGGCCGGTCGCAGTCGAAATGCGAGGGCCCAGGCCTGAATCAGGACCGGGTTTTCGTTTCGCAGCTCGTGCATGCATGATTCCCGACCGGTCGGACCGGTACCCGATCGCGATCCGCCTGCCCGGCCGAAGTAGATCGGTGCGTGGTCGGCGTGGCAATCCGTGCAGCCCCCGGCCCCCAGCGATTGCGAAGCCGGTCGGACGTCGTGGGCGATGGACCAGCGATACGCGGCGGCTACCGGGTGGACTGACTCGGTTATGTTTCCGCTGGCAGTTTGCCGGTACATCCGGCCGTCGCGGACGTACAGTGGCTCCCCGCCGAGTGTCGGGTGCCCGGTGAGCCGTTGGAGCGCCTGAGCGATAGTTGCCGGTGTGAGTGGTTGGTCGGGCGGCAAAGCGGCCGGGAGCAAATCGCCGACCAGTTCTCGAACCCTATCCGGCAAAATCGGCCGAACGCCCTTGGCGTCCAGTACGCCCCAGAACGCGGGCCAGACTGCTCGTTGGGGCGCAATTTTGCCGTCCGGCTGCCTGGCAAATATCGGACCGAGGATCTCCGGCGGCTGGTCGGGGCTCCGGTCGCGGGCTGCCAGCCCCAGCCCGTGGGCCATCGCGGTTTGGAACCTTTTCGGCTCCATCTCAGGCCAGGGGCCGGCGTGACAGGCGGTACAGGCCAGTTTCTCCAGATGCACCGGCGGCAGGCCACGATGCTCCGGACGCGGTGCCCCATACAGGCCCCCAAACTTCACCGCCGAATCATCCGCATTTTGACGGCTGCCCAGGTGGCAGCCGGCACAAGTGAACGCGGCCACGCTTGGCTCGCCACGCTCACCCGCTTCAGCCTCGTAGCCGCGAATGATGCGGTGGTCGATGCCGTTGCGGTGGCAGTCTACGCAAATCAGTCCGGCGGCCAGGTGGACATCTCGGAAGCCCAATTGCTCGTCGGGCCCCTCCAGTCCGACGAGCCGGAAAGAGTGGCAGAAGTAGCACCGCTCAACCGACGGCCGACGGGTGATGTTGAAGAACACCCGGCCATCCGCGTCGAACCGGCTCTGGTCGTAGATCAGCGTGGGTCCGGCGCGCTCGGGGAAGTCCGGGTCGGGTGGCATCAGCGGGTCCCAGTCGTCCGACGCCTTACGGGCCTGGCCGCGGACCACCGCCAGACCCAGGGCCACGGTGGCTGACCAGCGGAAGTTCTCCGCCTCGATCTGGGCAGCCGCCTGGGCCGGATCATGCTGCTGGTCAGCGCTGTGGCAGAACATGCAGTCGATTTCCAGCGGCCCCGAGACGGCCCAGCGGGCCCGTTTGGGCGACCTGGCCAGCGAATCGGGGGTCGGCTCGCCGAAGCCGCCGCCCGGGGTATGCCGGCCGAAAAGCAGCAGGAACTGCCAATCCGTCAGCCCCACCTCATCCGGCCGGTGGGTGCCCGGCCAGTGGCGGCTCGAAATCGGCAGCAAGGTTGCGGTCCGCCGGTCGACCAGCAGCCAGGGTTCCCCCGGCCGCCCGCCGGCTACGCTCGGATCGGGCGCGTTGAAATGCCAGCCGTGGCTCACCGACAGGTAGGGGTGGCATTTCCCGCAGGTGGCCCGTGGGGAATATGGAGGCGGGTTCTTGTCCCTGGGGCGGATGGCGGTACCGTCCTCAGAGTAGAGGGTCAAGCGATGCACATACGGGGCCCGACTGCTGGTCTGAAGCAGCTCGGCTTCCGGCTCTCCAGCCGGCTGGTCCTGAGTCGCAGCCGGGCCGGCCAAGCAGCAGGCTAGTGCTAACAACAGTGCTTTCAGGAAACTGCGAACCGCACTGGCAGGTCCTTTGCACTGGTGCGCTTCAGCGCCCGGCGCGGCTCGGCGGTCGCCTCGGCGGCTGACCCGCCGGTTTCGGCAAGGCCCCACAAGATCCGAATCCGAAAGTCCCATGACCAGGCATGCCGACGATGAGCATCAGACTTTGAACTCCGGCGGCTCGAAGCCCAGTCGGCGGCCGGCCTCGATCGCCTGGTTGGCCTTGAGCACTGTCACTGCGGTCTCATATGCGACTTCCGGCGGGCATGAGAGCGGCGTGCCGCCACGGATCGCACTGAAGAAATTCTCCAGGTGCAACTGGTGGGGGGGCTTGGCGCTCTCGGCCAGCAGGCGCTGTCCTTCCGGGTCCTTCTGACCGGTGGCGGTGAGCGTCTGACCGATCTTCAGCTCAATCGCCTCGCGGCCCATGGCCTCCACCTTCTCGGCCTCGTTCTCCCACTCGCGCTTGCTGGCGGCCTGCTCGCGGAAGATGAAGCCCTTGGTCACGTCCTCGGAGATGACCAGCGTACCTTCGTCGCCCATGAAGGCCTCGAAGTATCCGCCGTAGCTGGTGGTGTTGAGCACCTGGTAGAAGGCCCGCACCGGTCCGGCCGCGGTCCGGTACTCGTAGATGCTCAGCACGTTGTCGTACCAGTCCCGCCCCATCTGCTGGGTGTAATAGTCCAAGCCGCCGCTGGCCATCACCCCGATCGGCGGGGTTTTCAGGAACCAGTTGAACACGTCGATCTGGTGCGAACCCAGATCGGCCATCGGGCCGCCGGAGTATCGGCGATACCAGCGCCAGTTGCGGAACGCGTCCATCGAGTCGTACCCGTAGCGTTTCAGCGTGTCGGCGTCCAACTCCTCGCCCTCCGGGTAACCCAGCTCGTAGAGCTGTGGCCGGTTCCACTGGCCGAAACAGTGGGTGATCCGACCCAGCAGGCGATCCTTCTCGATGATCTTCAGGGCGTGCCAGTAGCGCGGGTTGCTACGCCGCTGATGCCCGATCTGGAGCAGTTTGCCGGTCCGACGGGCGGCCTCCACCATCGCCCGGGCCTGATCCAGGCTGTTGGACATCTCTTTCTCGCAGTAGACGTGCTTGCCGGCCTCCAGGCAGGCGATGGTTTGCTCGGCGTGCACCCAGTCCGGGGTCGCGATGATTACCGCGTCCAGATGGCGCTCTTCAGCCAACATCTGGCGGTAATCCGCGTAGACCTTGACGATCTGGTCGTACTTCTTGAGCACATTGGCCGCGTACTTCTGGCTGTACGGCCAGATGTCGCAGACCGCGACGAAACGGATTTTCGGAATCTTCAGGCAATGCTTGAGCAGGTTCATCCCCTGGCTGCCGGTCCCGATAATCGCGATCGCCAGTTCCTCGACCTTCTCGGAAGGCGGGGCATGCTCCTGGGCCCAGCCGGGGATGGTGACCATCAACCCCGCGCCCACCGCGGCAGCTGACTGAAGCAGTTCCCGACGACTAATAAGATCGAACCGGTCAGACCGACAGGCGTGATCATCCATGCGACACCTCGGGGAATCCTGCGGTTGCCCACTGGACCGCGCCAGGGGCAATTGCACTCACTCTATCGTCGGCCCTGAGGCCGTCAACGTCCGCCCAGCCCGGCGGTCAGGAGTTTCCCCGCGCTTCAGGCCCTATTTATCGCCCCGCGACGGTTGCCAGGCGCGCTGATAGCCGAAGAGTCGTTGCCCGTAGGCGTACGCGTTGGCGGCATTGCGGGTGTTATGGCTGTCGCCGCCGTACAGCCCCCATTCCACCGGCCCATAACCCTCGGTCGTGAAGCAACGCAGCCAGCCGGCCTGGTCGGCAACCAGCACTTCCAGCCGACCGTCGCCATCCACGTCGGCCACCGTCGGCGAGCACTCGACCGGGGCCTCGATCGGCATCCGAAGGAGGTGGTGTCCGGTGGCTGACAGTATGGTGAGCAGGCCGCCCAACTGCCCATTGGCCTGCGGCTCCACCGAAGCCACCACGATTTCGGGGCGTGAGTCGCGGTTCAGGCCGGCCACCGCGGGTGTGCCCCAAATTGTGCTCTGGACCGATACTCGCCAGGCCAATCCCTGGACCGATAAAGCGGCCACGGCTCCGCGCTGGTCGCCATATTCGCCGGTCGGGCAGGCCAGCACTAGCGACGGACTGGACGGAGCCAAGGCTTGGTTGCCGCCGATCGTAATCGTCCGCAGCGCGGCTACCAGCGTCTCATCGCGACCGGGTCCGAGCGCCTGCCACGGTGATAGGTCCAGGCCGGCCCGGGAGGCGGCCAGCGACCAGACGCAGGCGGCCCGGTCGCCCAAGTAAGCCAGGCCGCCGGCGCAGATCGCGCCCGAGATGACCCCGGCGGTCAGCTCGTGGCGCCAAAGGCTGCGCCCGTTGCGCAGCGATAACGCCTCGATGTTCCCCGGCGGGATGGTCACCAGTAGTTCCAGGTCGCCATCCCCCAGAAGGTTGCCCAGTGAAAGCGTGGCGCCCAGCATGTCCACCCCAGGCCAGGGCCGTCCTACGCTGGCGACCCAGGTGGTCTTTCCGCTCTTGCCGCTGAGAGCCACGATTTTCCCAGCCCGGGTTGCCACCAGGGCGTCAGTTGCTCCATCCGCGTTAATGTCCGTCGCCAACGGGGGGGTGACGATCGGATCCCCGACGTGGGTCTGCCAAACCGGCTGGGCCAGAAGGTCGATCCGGTATAGCCACCCGTTATGGCAAGCCACCAGAAGTCCCTCGTCGGCGGCCGATATTCCCACCACGTCGCGTGGCCCGCGGTGCTGGCTGGGCGGGGCGAAGAACAGTTCGGAGGCTCCCGTGGCTCCATCTACGCGCACCACGCCGTCCGCCGCATCCTGCGGATCGTCGAACCCGGTCCCCAGCGAGGCCACATACACCTGCCCGTCCATCGGAAGAATCGTGGTAAACCAGGCAGTCAGTCCGACCGGGGCGTCCCAGAGCGGGGTCAGGGTCACCGCCTCGCGCGAGGTCACTCGCGGCGGCATGCCCTGCCTCAACCGCTGACGAGTCTGGTACCAGCGCTGCCAGTCCTCCCGACGCGTGCCGTAGTCCGTACCGGCCACCAGCGCCAGCAGGCAGCGGACCCGGTGGTCCTCAAGCGGACAGGCCGTGCAGAGGTAGCCGATCAGCTCCTCCGTACGCTGCTCCCAGCGTGGCCGGGTCTCGTTCTCCCATTGCTCGAGCGCGTCGCGGACCCTGGCGGGCGTGTCGGCACGGTCGAGTAGCTCCAGTCCGCGTCGGACCTGCCAGGCCAACGTCCGCCGTTGAAGCAGCCAGCGTCCGGTCGGCACAGCGGCAAGCATGGTCGCCACCGCCACAAAGACGCCAATCCGCACCCACGCGGTCCCGGCTCGCGGGTGGGTATGACTGGAAGAATGAGCTGGGCCTCCACCGGGCGGCATCGTGGTTTTCGTCCGCGGTGTAGTGCCTCACCAGAACTGCGACGTTGCCGGTTCAGAGCCGCGAAAGCGACCAGGATCGGCCCGACGGCTTGGCCCCTCGCACAGGGCCGAACCTCTTATATGGTCTGCTCGTCGCTTACGCTCCGGGCTCTGAAGCTACGTCGCGGTTTCAATGAGGCACTGCGCACTAGAGCACTTCATCGGTGACCAAGCTGCGTCCAGGCCATGGCCGGCGCAGCACTTACGTAATCGGCGGCCAAATAGTAGCCGAGCTCCAAGCAGGCATTCCATGCTGCCGTTTCCCGACCCCGTTTGGGACCGCCCGGGGGTTCGACGGCCCCCAAGGGTCACGGCAGGTTCCCGAGCGGGCACATCGAGCGGCGGCAAGCAGGGGTAGGGACTCTAACCGCCTTACGCAGTGGGTACTGAGTGCGCGATTCGGCAGCCCGGGGCAGCGGCCGACCCCCGTGTCGGCCGGAGAGGACCGTCGGGTCTGCGGCTGCTACGGGCGGGAGGGGCGCCGGCCGCTACACCCAGCGTCGCAACATCGCCCACGCCCATATAGCGCGCCGGGTTCGTGACCGGTCGGCCGGGAGCGAAGGGCCGTCGGTGGTTATGGGACGTTCGGGAGCCAGTGCCAGACCACACCTAAGGGGCGGTAATTGCTTGCCCCGGCTCGTGCAAAACGGTATTGTGAGGTTGTGAGAGGTAAGCAGCGTTGGCGAGCTGCCAGCGCCGCGCTCATGCCCACCGTATGGAACTTCACAAGGAGAACCCGATGCGATGGCTGATCAGTCTTGGTCTGGTCTTGGCGACCGGGCTCGTGGCGATGGGGGGGCTGGTGCAGGAGACTACCGCCCTGCTGCGGGAGGCTTACCCCGAGGTCAGGTTTTACACTGATGCCGGGCAGGTCCAGGTGTATGGGACGGAGCTGGGGTTCGGTCTGTCGCCCGAGCACACGGCCGACAGCTTCATCCAATCGTACAGCGGCGTGTTCGGAGTTTCAGCCGACGAGTTGCTGCCCGGCACCGCCCTCAACGACATGTACACCCAGGGTCTGATGTACGACCCGCAGACCGACTCGTACGCTTGCACGCTGGTCTGCTATCGCCAGTACAAGGATGGCATTCCGGTGGACAAGGCGGACCTGCGGCTGCTGATCGGGAACCGGCCAGGCTATCCGCTGGTATTGGCCAACTCGACCCTGGTGGACCTGGAAGATTTCACGGTCCCACCCGATGCCACTGCGAACATCGCGGAGGGTGACGCCCACGCCGCCGCGATCGCCCAAGTGCCCGGGCTGATCAACTTCAGCGAGTCGGAGCTGATCATCTGGCCCGATCTGAACAACAAGCCGCGGCAGCCGCGGGTGGCGATCGCGTTCGTAGCCGACAACGGGATGCCGGCGACCGGGCAGTATGAGAAATGGCGTTTCGTGGCCGATGCCCGGACCGGGGAGATCCTGGAGAGGGAGAATCTGATTCTCAGTACCGACGTGACCGGAACCGTGCGGGGCATGGGGACTACCATTCCCAAGGCCGATATCTGCAACCCGGAGATCGACATGGCCATGCCGTATGCCAAGGTCGCGATCGGCAGCACGACGGCCTACGCGGACGCCAACGGAAACTTCACCATCCCCAACAGCGGCAGCTCGCCGGTGACGGTGTACTCATACATGAGCGGGACATACTTCACGGTGAGCGATCAAGGCGGTCCGCTTGAGACTCTGAATATGACGGTTACCCCGCCGGGCCCGGCCAACTTTATGCACAACGCGGCCAATACCAGCGAGTTCATCCGGGCCCAGGTCAACGGGTACATCCAGGCCAACGTGGTTCGGGACTTCGTGCTGGCCCAGAATCCGACCTACCCGACCATCTACAACCAGACCAACTTCCCGGTCAACGTGAACATCAACAGCACCTGTAACGCTTATTACGATTACAGTTCGATCAACTTCTACCGGGCCGGGGGCGGGTGCTCGAACACTGCCTTTTCAAGCGTGATTCACCACGAATACGGCCATCACGTGGTTAGCTGCGGCGGCAGCGGTCAGGACGCCTACGGCGAGGGCATGGCCGACTGCATGTCGGTGCTCATCGCGGACGACCCGGTCTTGGCATACGGCTTCTACAGCAGTGACTGCAACAACGGTATCCGCAATGCCGACAACAACTTGCAGTATCCCTGCTCGGGCGAGATCCACTACTGCGGGCAGTTGCTGTCCGGCTGCGTGTGGAGCACCCGCAACCAGCTCTTGCAGACCAACCCGCTCACCTACCGGAGCATCATCTCCAAGCTGACGGTGAACTCGGTGTTGTTGCACGGGTCGGGCGGGTCCATCACGCCGGCCATCTACAACCACTTCATTCAGTTGGATGACCAGTATTATGACGGCTCCCATCACAACGAGATAACGGCCGGCTTCGCGGCCCACAACATGGTTCCGCAGCCGCCGCCGGCCAATGACAACTGCGCTAACGCCATCGTGGCCTGCCCGGGGCAGGTCTACACCGGCAACACCGCCAGCGCAACCGTGGATGGCTCCACGAGCTGCGGCAGCTCAAACAGCACGCCGGATGTGTGGTACAAGTACACCCCGGCCAGCAGCGGCACCGCGACCTTCAGCCTCTGCTCGGGTACCAGCTATGACTCGGTGATGTCGATCCATAGCGGTTGTCCCGGAACCAGCGGCAACACGCTGAATTGCGATGACGACGGGTGCGGCGGCTACAGTGCCCCTTCCACGATCACTCGGAGCGTGACTGCCGGGACCACCTACTACATCCGCATCAGCGGCTGGAGTGGTGCCACTGGCAGCTTCTCGCTTCAGATTACCGGGCCGGCCTGCCAGCAGACCAACTACACGCTGACGGTCAACATCCAGGGTCAGGGCGCTGTGACGCTCGATCCGCCGGGCGGCACATATCCCTCCGGCACCGTCGTGACGCTGACCGCCAATGGCGCTTCGGGCTGGCATTTCGATCACTGGTCCGGCGATCTGACCGGGTCGGCCAACCCGACCACGATCGTTATGAACAGCAACAAGACGGTCACCGCCTGGTTTGTGCGGGATCAGTACACCTTGACGGTCAACACCGTCGGCTCCGGGAGCGTCACTCTTGATCCTCCGGGCGGCATCTACCCGTCGGGCACCATCGTGACGCTGCACGCGATTGGCAATCCGGGCTGGTGCTTCGACCACTGGGAGGGCGACCTGACTGGCAAGGTCAACCCGACCACTATCCTGATGAGCGGGAACCGGACGGTCACGGCGGTCTTCGCGCTGGACTGCAACGGCAACGGCGTGCCCGATTATCAGGACATCGGAAGCGGCGGCAGTTACGACGATAACGAGAACGGCGTGCCCGATGAATGCGAGAAGCTGGCCGGCGACCTGAACTGCGACGGCGTGGTCAGCTTCGCCGACATCAACCCGTTCATCCTTCTGATCACCGACTTGGAGGATTACCTAGCCCAGTTCCCCAACTGCGTGCGCATTAATGGAGACATCAACGGCGATGGCGTGGTGAACTTCGCCGATATCAACCCGTTCGTGAACCTGATCGGCCGCCGGTAGTCGTCGCCGGACGGGATCGAATACAGCCGTCGCTGGGACACCATCCCAGGCCCAGCGACGGCTTCTTGCATCCAGACCTCTGACCCAGCAGCAGACCAGCCCGGCACTCGGACGGGAATGACCGGCGGGGTACAATCTGCCAGGGGGATGATGGAGTGCCCAGCCATGTCGAACAGAGCATGCCAGGCGTCAGTTGGGGTCGCGGTCGGGCTTTCCACGCTGCTGGTGGCTCCGCTGGCGGGTGCCCAGCCGGCCGGGAAGGTGCGACCGGCGGTTTGTGCCGGGTCGTGGTACCCGGGCGAGCCGGCCGCCCTGGGCCGACAGATTGACGATCTGCTCGCTCAGGCTACGCCGCCCGCCCTGGCCGGCAAACCGATCGGCCTGATCTGCCCTCATGCGGGTTACCAGTACTGCGCCCCGGTCTCGGCCGCGGCTTACGCGGCTCTCCGGGGCCAGAGCTACCGCAGAGTGATCGTGCTGGCTTTCAGCCATCGGCACGCGGGCGGCTACCGCGGCATCGACGTCCCCAAGGATCTGACCGCTTACGCGACCCCGCTGGGGGAGGTCCCGATTGACCGCGAGGTCTGCGACCGGCTGCTTGCCAACCGGCTTTTCAGTTCCAATCCCGCAGTGGGCGAGACGGAACACTCGCTGGAGTTGCAACTTCCGTTCTTACAGCGGGTCCTGAAGGACTTCCGTCTGGTGCCGCTGCTGGTGGGGCGGATGTCGGACGCGGACAACGCGGCTGCCGCCGAGGCGATTCTGCCTTTTGTGGACGCGGAGACGCTGCTGGTCGCCAGCACGGATTTCACCCACTTCGGGCCCAACTACGGCTACCAGCCCTTCAAGGACGACGTGCCAGACAAGCTGCGGGAGCTGGCCGAGCAGGCCGCCGGTCCGCTGCTCAAATGCGACTACGACGGATTCGCCGCCCATCTGGCCAAGACCCAGGACACGATCTGCGGGCGCGGCCCGGTGTTGTTGCTGCTTCGGATACTGTCGATGGGCGGTGGCGCGGTCGGCGTGCGGGCCGGACTTGACACCTCCGGGCGGATCACCGGCGACTGGACCAACAGCGTCACCTATCAGTCCTTCGTGTTCGCTTCGCGACCTGGCACGTTGAGCGACTCGGAACGCCGGCAGTTGCTCCAACTGGCCCGCCAGACAGTGGCGGCGCATTTGAAGGGCCAGCCGTCGCCCGAGGTGGACGCCGCGCAGCTTCCGCCCGCCTTGCGGGCCGAGGGAGCCTGCTTTGTCACCCTGGAGAACCATGGCCAGTTGCGGGGCTGCATCGGCAACCTGGTCGCCGACGGCCCGTTGTACCAGTCCGTTATCCGCAACGCGATTTCGGCCTGTCGCGACCCCCGCTTCGTGGACCGCCCGGTCACAGCCGGGGAACTGGACCAGCTTCACATTGAGATCAGTTATCTGACGCCCATGAGACCGGTGGTTAGTCCTGAGGAGATAGTTATCGGCCGACACGGGCTGCACATCTCGCTTGGGCCGCAACGCGGCGTACTGCTACCGCAGGTGGCCTATGAGCGAGGCTGGACGCGTGAGGAGTTTTTGGCTCAGGTATGTCGCAAGGCCGGTCTGGCGCCGGATGCCTGGAAACGCCCGGAGGCCGAGCTACAGTCCTTTGAAGCGGAAGTTTTTGGCGAGCCGGAAGAGTAGGGAATCTGCGCCACTGACGCAGCCCGGGCCGACGCCGTTGGCCGCCGGCCGCGAGCGGTTCAAACCAAGCCACCTGGGAGTGAGACATGTCTTATGGGACTACGCGTCGCCGGTTTCTGACCGGCATCGGGGCTGCGGCGATCGGCGCCGCGCTGCCCGGTCCGGCTCGCCGGGCGAGGGCTCAGAGCAGCCCGCCCCGTTCGCGGGTAGTAATCGCGCGCGACGAGGAGTTGGCCCGGGGCCAGGTCGATGAGCACCGCGAGTTGATTCGCAAGCTGCTGGATGCCGCCATGCAGAAGCTCACCGGCAGCCCGGACGCCGCTTTTGCCTGGAGGCAGTTGTTCAAGCCCGACCAGCGGATAGGGATCAAGGTCAACACCCTGGGTTGCTCGACTCAGCCGGCGGTGGTTGACGCCATCGTCGATGGCCTGCGTCGAGCCGGGGTGCCGGCCGAGAACATCATCATCTGGGACCGCTTCGACGTGGAGCTGGTCAAGGCGGGCTTCAAGCTCAACAAATCCGGCTCGGGCGTCAAATGCCGCGGGACCGACGCCGAGCGCTACGGCAGCGGCTATCACGAGACGGTCGAGACCAGCGGCCAGATCGGCTCGAGCTTCTCACGCATCGTGACCGATGAGATCGACGCTCTGATCTCGGTGCCGGTGCTCAAGGATCACAACCTGGCCGGCGTCTCGCTGGGGATGAAGAATTTCTACGGGGCGATCCACAATCCCAACAAATACCACCAGAACAATTGCGATCCCTACATCGTGGACGTTGTTTCGCACCGGCTGATCGGCCCGCGGTGGCGGCTGACGGTTCTGGACGCGGTTCGGGCTCAGTACAACGGGGGTCCGGGGGCCCGCCCGGATTTCGCCTGGCCCTACGGAGGCTTGATCGTCGGCACGGACTTCGTCGCGGTCGACGCGGTGGGGGCCGACCTGCTCGACGCACAACGCCGGCAGAAAGGTCTGAAGTCCCTGGCCGAGGAGAACCGTCCGCCCCGGCACATCGCCACCGCCGGGGCCTGCGGCCTGGGAATAGCGGACCTGGATCGCATCGAGCGGATCGAAGTCTGAGATGGACGACCTGGAGAACGTCTTCGGTCAGCCCTCGCGTCGCGAGCTATTGCGCTGGGCGGCCGCCTGCGGGGCGGCCTGTGCCCTGAGCGGCGGCGGGCGGCTCAGGGCCCAGGATCTGGCCGGGCCGATGGAGTTGACCGGGCCGCGGCTGCCCGGCGTGGCCCGACACCCGGCCATGTTCTGGCAGCCGCTGCCGGAGAATCGGGTTGAATGCACGCTATGCCCGCGGGCCTGCCAGGTGGCCGACGTGGAACGCGGCTATTGCGGCGTGCGGGAAAACCAAGGGGGCCAATATCAAACCCTGGTATATGGCGCCCTCTGCTCAGCCAACGTGGACCCGATCGAGAAGAAGCCGCTCTTTCATTACCTGCCCGGCACTACCACCTTCTCGGTGGCCACCGCGGGCTGCAACATCGAATGTAAGTTCTGCCAGAACTGGCAGATCAGTCAGTTCCGTCCGGAGCAGGTGGAAAGCCGGCTGGTCTCGCCCGAGCAACTGGTCGCGGCCTGCAAGTCGCGCAAGTCGCCGACCATAGCGTACACGTATTCGGAGCCGGTGGTCTTCTACGAGTACATGCACGATTCGGCCGCCCTGGCACGCCAGCAGGGAATCGGCAGCGTGATGATCTCCAACGGCTACATCCAGGAGAAGCCGCTCCGCCAGCTCTGCCGCCAGCTCACCGGCGTCAAAATCGACTTCAAGGCTTTCAGCGAGAAGTTCTACCGCGAGATGTGCTCGGGTGAGCTGGGGCCCGTGCTGTCGACTCTGGAAACCCTCAAGGACATCGGCATCTGGTTCGAGCTGGTCGTCTTGATAATCCCGACGCTCAATGACTCGCCGGAGGAAATCCAGCAAATGAGCCGCTGGGTGGTGCAGAAGCTGGGGCCGGATGTCCCCATGCACTTTACGCGTTTTCATCCGACCTATCGGGTCACCAATCTGCCGCAGACGCCCATTCCGACTCTGGAGAAATGCCGCCAGATCGCGCTGGATGCCGGCGTCCGCTACGTCTACGCCGGCAACGTCCCGATGCACCCGGGCGAGAACACCTACTGCCACAGTTGCCGGACCGAGCTGATCCGCCGGGTCGGCTTCCGGGTCGCATCTAACCAGATCGTCGACGGCAAGTGCCCCAAGTGCAAAACGCCGATCCCCGGCGTCTGGTCGCAGGAGCAGGCCCTGGCGTTCCAGCCCCGCGGCTGAAGGTTTCTGCGGGCTTGCTCCGGCCGGGTCACACTGGGCGCGGCCCAAAATATCCGGCCCGGCGGCTCGCTCGAATAAAGCTGCCGGCCGGGCGTTGTAAGCTGTAAAAGGCCGCCCTGAGAACCTCATGGTGGGTTCAAGGAAACGGGTCCGTCCTGGTACTGGACTGGGCCCGGGGACGGGACTGTGCCGCTGCGCTTTCCAACTGGTCTGCCGGCATCCGTCAGAAATGGGGAAGGGTGAGGTCATGCCAAGTGCTCGCGAGGTCCAGCAACCCATTGACCCGACCAATACCCTGATAAGAGCCCACCCCGAGGAAGATGCCGGGCCGGGTCCGAGCTGCCGCCGGGTCGGACGCCCGGCCCACGGCCGGCTCGGTTCCCGCCCAGGTCAGGGTACGGTCTGGATCGCACTCCTGGCGTTGTCGGCCAGCCTGGTGGGTGGGTGGCCCCGATCTGCCGGCGTACCGGACCCCGCGCTCCGGATTGCAGGCCCTCGGCCGGATCAACTGGTCAGCCAAGGCTCGCAGGACCGCGGCGTGCCGGCGCAGCCTCCCGGCCAACCGCCCCGCGACGGAAGATGGGGCGGCATGCCCGAGCGGACCGGCCTGATCCTCAACACCGAGGCAGCCTGCCCCGGCTACACCCTGCTGGCGCCGCTGAACTCGACCACGACTTACCTGATCGACCTGGCAGGTCGGGTGGTGCATTCCTGGCCGAGCCGGTACGTGCCCGGGCAGGCGGCCTACCTGCTGGAGGACGGGAGCCTGCTGCGCTGCGGCCGCGAGCCGAGAAACCAGCACTTCGGTGGCGGCGGCATCGGCGGGCGTGTCGAGCGGATCTCCCCGGCCGGCCGGGTCGAATGGGAGTTCGTTTATGCCGACCAGAATCACTGCCTGCATCACGACATCGAGCCGCTGCCGAACGGCAACATCCTGATGATCGCCTGGGAGAAAAAGAGCCGGGAGGAGGCCATCGCCGCAGGGCGCGATCCCGAACAAATGGTCGGCGATGAGATGTGGCCGGACTGCATAATAGAAGTCGAGCCGCACGGCACCCGCGGTGGTCGAATCGTCTGGGAGTGGCACGTGTGGGACCATCTGGTGCAGGACTTCGACCCGAGCAAGCCCAACTATGGGGTGGTCGCCGAGCACCCGGAGCTGGTCGATCTGAACTTCCGAGGTGAAACGCCGCCGGAAGGCCCGGCCGAAATACGTCGCCTGCGTGGCTTGGGCTATGTGGGCGGCCGCGAGTCGCGGGAGGAGCAGGTCGGCCGCCCGCCTCCGCGAGGTCCGGGCGGGTTCAACCCGCGGGCCGACTGGTGCCACACCAACGCGGTGGCCTATAACGCCAAGCTCGACCAGATCGCACTCAGCGTCCACAATTTCAACGAGATCTGGATCATCGACCACAGCACCACGACGCAGGAAGCGGCTGGACATCGCGGGGGGCGCTATGGGGTCGGAGGCGACCTGCTCTACCGATGGGGAAACCCACGGGCCTATGGCGCGGGCGGCGTGGAAGACCAGCAGCTCTTCGACCAGCATGACGCGCATTGGATTCCGGAAGGCTGTCCGGGAGCCGGCCACCTGCTGGTGTTCAACAACGGCCGCAGCCGGCCAGACGGCCCGTACTCCTCGGTCGTCGAGATCGCGCCGCCGGTGGACTCGTCGGGTCGGTACGCGCGTAAGCCGGGTCAAGCCTTTGGCCCGAGCAGGCCGTGCTGGGAGTATGCGGCCCCCAACAAGCGTGAAATGTTCTCGGCTTCGATCTCTGGAGCCCAGCGCCTGCCCAACGGGAACACGCTGGTCTGCGTGGGCGAGCAGGGTCGGATAATCGAGGTCAGCCGAGAGGGGACTGTGGTCTGGGAATATATCAACCCGTTCGAGGGGGCTCCTGGATTAGACCATGGTCCCGACTCGTCGGGCAGCGGCCGGCCGCCACAGGTCGATGGGTCGCCAGGCCGACCGGGTGGTCCGCCCCCGGACGGTCCCGAAAACGAGTTAGAAAGGCGGCCGGATGGTAGGCGACCGCCTGGCGCACCGGGACCCCCGGGCTGGGGTCCCCCGCCCGGCAGAGGTCTATTCCGGGCGACGCGCGTGCCGGTTGAGCACCCTGGAGTGCGACGACTGGTGGCAGGGGGAGAGGCGAAATAGGCCGATCCGGGCTCTCAAGGCCGGGCGAGCTGAGCGGGCAGAACGCTCCGCGACCCTACGCGTCACATGTCTGGGGCGCAGGTTATCGGGCGCTGCGTTCGGTGCTGAACCGAGTTCGTGCTCTAGTGGTCGGCGGTTCCAGCCGGTCATTCAACGTCCCTGCCCGGTGACTCGATAACCAGTCTGGTGCCCAGCGGGGCGGCCACCGAAAGGTTGACCGCCCCGGAAATGCTCTGGTTTCCAATGGTCGGGGAGTGGGTCGGGCGCCTGGGACGCAAAAGGCGGTTCGGCCTCGCCGGCCGATTGAATGGGGCAAACATGACGAGCGCAGCGAAGGCTGCCGTGGATGGCTTGCTGGAAGCCGTCTTGACCTCGCCAGACCGCAACGACCTGGGCCGCCTGGCCCGTATGCATACCTGTTGCCAGCACCTGATGGAAGGCGGCGCGGGCAGCAATGAGCCGGCGGATCAAATCCTTTGCGAGCTGGCCCGGAACCTGTCCTTGCTTTTGGAACGCCTCATTCTGGATGAGGCCGCCGATCCGGAACTGGGCATCGGGCTGGTCTCGGAACTGGCCCGGGCGATAAGTCAGGCGGCCGGCGGTCAACCGGTCAACAGCACTGACCTGATCGCCCGGGTCAGGCAGGCGGTGGGAGAAACGACCACCGACCAGATGCAGCAGTCGCGGGCTCCAGACGCGGCGGCAAGCGACGCCGTACCCGCCCTGCCAACCGCGGAGTCGGCCCACCTGGCAGACCAAGCGCCGCCACCTACGCCGCAGCCTGCCACGCAAAGTGAATCCTGCTTTGACCGCCCGCCGGCCGGCGAGGTCTACGTCAGCGAGCCGCTGGTGCTTGACCTGGGCGAGCGCGAGCACCTGGTCGGGTTCCTGGATGAAGCGGCCGAGCACATGGACGTGATTGAGGCTGGGTTGCTGGCGGTTGAGGCGGATCCGAGCAACACGGAGAAGATCAACGAGCTGTTTCGGCCGTTCCACACGATCAAGGGGATCGCCGGCTTCTTGAACCTCCGGGACATCAACCGGCTCACGCACGAGATCGAGACTATCCTGGACCGAGGCCGCAAGCGCGAGATGACGATCACCCCGGTGATCGTGGACCTGATCTTCAGCGGCGTGGATTCTTTGAAGTCGCAACTGGCCGCGATTCGCCAGTACCTCGGCAATCCGACCGGCGGTCCGTGCCCGCAGCCGGACATCTCGGCCGTGATGGCCAGGCTTCGAGAAGCGGTCCGGTCGGGATCGGCGGCCGGTCCGAGCGGGCCGGAGTCATCCGGTCAGGAGTCGGCGCGTTGGGGGGCGGGCGGTGCCCGGACTGCTGACCGGCCGGAGTCGGGGACGCCGGGTGCGACTGAGCCGGAAGCGGAGGGAGCTGGCTGGCCATCCGGCGAGTGGGGTTCAGGACCGCAATCGAAAGTTGCGACTCTCTTGGACCAGTCGATCCGGGTGGACACCCACAAGCTGGACTTCCTGGTTGACGCGGTCGGCGAGCTGGTGATCGCGCAGTCGATGGTCAGCCTGGCCGAGGCGGCCAGTGGTGACGAGAAGCTGCACCGTTACGTCGCGCAGGTGAGCAAGATCGTCCGCGATGTTCAGGAAACTGCCATGGCCATGCGGATGGTGCCGATCGGGCAGGTGTTCCAGAAGATGCGGCGGGTGGTGCGCGACGTATCCCGGAAGGCGGGCAAGCAGGTGGAGTTGAGCATCAGCGGGGAAGAGACGGAGTTGGACAAGAACGTCATCCAACAGATTTCCGACCCGCTGGTGCACATGGTCCGGAACGCGATCGACCACGGGATCGAGCCGCCCCAGGTCCGCCGCCAGGTCGGCAAGCCGCCGACCGGAAACATCTGGCTCCATGCCTTCCACCAGGGCGACAGCATCGTGATCCAGGTACGGGACGACGGCCGCGGGCTGGACCGCGACAAGCTGCTGGCCAAGGGGATCGAGCGCGGGCTGGTCAGCCCCGAAGAGCAGCTTTCCGACCAGCAGGTCTTCGCCCTGATTCTGCACTCCGGCTTCTCGACCGCCGAGACGGTGACGGAGATCTCCGGTCGCGGGGTAGGCATGGACGTGGTTCGGCGGAACGTCGAGCAGTTGCGGGGCAAGATCGAGATCGAGTCCGAGAAAGGACGGGGGACCACGTTCTCGGTCCGGTTGCCGCTCACGCTGGCGATCATCGACGGGATGCTGGTGCGGGTGGGTCGCGAGCGGATGATCATCCCGACCATCCTGATTGAACAGTCGCTGCGACCGGAGCGCCGCCAGATCGCCACCGTGCAGGGGCGTGGGGCGGTGCTCCAGGTGCGGGGCGAGCTGTGCCCGCTGATCCAGCTCGGAGCGCTTTTCGGCTATGGGCCCCCGATCGACCCCTGCGAAAACATTGTGGTGATCCTGAACGGAGCGGGGCAGAAGATAGCCCTGGTGCTGGAAGAGCTGATCGGCCAGCAGCAGGTGGTGATCAAGACGCTGGGGGAGCGCTTCAAGCAAGTGCAGGGGGTTTCGGGAGCCGCGATTCTGGGCGATGGTCGAGTGGGCCTGATCCTCGAACCGGCGGGGCTGCTGGCCCTGTACAGGCAGCGTGACGGCGGGCGACTGCACTCGCGCAGCGACGCCCGGCCGACCGAACCGAGCCAGGATCCCCTCTCTTCGCAGCAGTACCGTAGTGGCAGCGGTGCCGGATGTCCGGCTGAGCCGGTCACGGTGCCCGTATAGGAGTATCAAGGTATGCAAACCGCGAAGCTTGATAGCAGCAACCGGCCGGCGGCCGCCCAGGGCGGCAAGTATCTGACCTTCAGTCTGGCCTCCGAGGAGTACGGCCTGGAGATCCTCAAGGTCCGCGAGATCATCGGGATCATGGATATCACCTCCATCCCGCAGGTCCCGGACTACGTCAAGGGCGTCATCAACCTCCGCGGCAAGGTCATTCCGGTCGTGGACCTGCGCCTGAAGTTCGGCCTGGAGCCGGCCCCCTACACCGAGCAGACCTGCATCGTGGTGGTGGATGTCGGATCGCTGGTGGGCGTGATCGTCGACACGGTCCAGGAAGTGCTGGACATCGACGCCAGCCAGATCGATCCCCCGCCCCCGCTGGGTGCCGCGGTCAACACCAGCTTCATCCTGGGAATGGGAAAGTTCAAGGACGACGTGAAAATCCTGCTGGACATCGACAAGGTGCTTTGCTCGGAGGAGCTGGAGGCGGCCCTGGAGGAAGTCAACCAGGCGGCGGCCAGCCCGGCCTAAGCCCGGCTGGCAATCCGGTCCGGCGGTCCCTGCCCTGGCGGCGACCGCCCCGAGCGAGGCCATGTCCACCATCGTCGTTGATATCGCCGACCTGGCGGTGTCGGCCGACCCGGATGCGACGCTCATCACCTACTCGCTGGGCAGTTGCATCGGGGTGGCCATCTGGGACCCGGCGGTCCGGGTGGGGGGGCTGCTGCACTACATGCTGCCCGACTCGCAGCTTTCGCCCGAGAAGGCCCGCAGCAACCCGGCGATGTTCTGCGACACCGGCGTCCCGCAACTGTTTCGGGCCGCCTACGAGCTGGGGGCGGTAAAGAATCGACTGGTGGTCAAAATCGCCGGCGGGTCCCAGCTTCTGGATGAGCAGGGCACCTTCAACATCGGCAAGCGGAACTACCTGGCCCTTCGCAAGATCTTCTGGAAGAACGGGGTTTTGATCCAGGCCGAAAACGTGGGCGGCAACGTCAGCCGAACTCTGAAGATCGAGATCGGTACCGGGGCGGTGTCCGTCAGGTCGCGACAGGAGGAGACGCCGCTGTGACTCTCATGCTTGACCGAATCGTGGACCGCGTTGCCACCCTGCCGCACCTGCCGGACACCGTTCTCCGGTTGGTCAGTGTGGTCAGCAACCCGGACAGCTCGGTGGAGCAGATCGTCGAGGCCATCCGCTATGACCAGAGCCTGACCGCGGAAGTCCTGCGGCTGTGCAACTCGGCCTATTACGGGCTGGCCCGCACCATTGACTCTCTGGATGCTGCCATCTGTCTGCTGGGGACCTCCAAGGTTTTCCAACTGGTCATGGCCGCTCATGCCCGGACGCTGCTGGGCCGCCCGCAGGAGGGGTACGGCCTGCCGGCCGGGATGCTGTGGTTGCACTCGGCCGGGGTGGCCACCGCCGCCCGACTGCTGGCCCGGCGGATGCGCTTGCCGCAAATGGGACTGCTGTTCACCGCGGGCCTGCTCCACGACGTCGGGAAGATCGTGCTCAACGAGTTCGTACAGGCCCAGTACCTGGAAGTGGTCCGACAGGTCACCCAGGAAGGGGTCTCGTTCTGCGAGGCCGAACAGCGGGTGCTCGGCTACACCCACGCCGAGGCCGGTGCCCGGTTGGCCGAGCGATGGAATCTGCCGCGGGCCATGGTCCGGTGCATCGGCTACCACCACACCCCGGCGGACTTGCCGCAAGCCGATCCGCTGGTAGACGCGGTTCACCTGGCGGACGCGGTCTGCCTGCTGCTGGGAATCGGCACCGGTCATGACGGTCTGGCCTACCGTGGCAGCGCGACGGTCCTGCGACGCTGCGGCCTGACCGAGTTGGACCTGGAGAGCGTCGGAGCCGAGGCGGTGGCCGAACTCCGGTCAGTGCAGGCGATGTTTGCCAGAAAGTAGGAGTCCTGACATGCCGGCCAACATACTGGTTGTCGATGACTCTGGGACCATGCGGGGCATGATCAAACGCACGTTGGCCATCAGCGGGCTCGATGTCGGCGAAGTCTATGAGGCCGCCAACGGGATCGAGGCTCTGGCCCAGATGGACCAGCACCCCATCAGCGTGGTCCTGCTGGATATCAACATGCCGGTCATGAACGGAATCAAACTGTTGCAACGGATGCGCGACGATCACCGGCTGCGCGGACTGCCGGTGATCATCGCTTCCACCGAGGGCAGCGAGCCGCGAATCGCCGAGCTGTTGCGGGCCGGAGCTCGCGGCTACGTGCGCAAACCTTTCCGGCCCGAGCAACTTCGAGAGGTCCTCCTGCCCATCATCGGCGTCGGCCAGTCGACCGTCCCGTCAGACCCTCACCACCAGGAACTGGCCTTCTAGAAGCGCTGCACAGAGCGCTGCCGCTGGCTCGCGCCCGAGCGCCGCCGGCTGCCGGCTTGGTCGGCAGCTTCACCTCTCACCTTTCCTTGGAGCATCGAGGCCCGCAGCCGGAGCGACTGGCTTTACACTCGGGTCATTTTTCCCTCTGTGACACCTCGGGTAGCGCTCGGCGCGCAAGCGGGTGGCCGGAGTTGTGGGTGTTCCGAACCGGCGGCCTAGTTCATCCCGGCTCTTGACAGTGGCTGCCGTTGGTTGTAAGTGAACACCAGTGTTGTGGCGTGGTAGTCCGGTCACCAGTAACGCGGCAGCGTTCAAGACCAATGGAGAATAGCTGATGCCTCGAAAGAGAGCCAGCCGCCGCTCGATGCAGGAAGAGCTTGATCGCCCCAACCGAGTTCGCGCCTTGCGGACGGTCGGAATGGCGGACGCGGTCCGCGGGCTGCGAGCCTATCATAAGAAACTTATCGCGCAGCGGCAGTTGATCAATGCCCAGATTAGTGCCGTGGCCCGGGCTTTGGTGGCTATGTGCGGGAGTCGCGCTGGAATTGGCACTCTGCGCCGACCGGGGCGCATCGGACGACCGCCCAGGAAACCGTATCGTCGCGGGTCACTGAAGTATTACATTCTGCAAGTGCTGCGCGATGGCGGCACTATGGCCGTCAAGGACATTACCGCCGGCGTACTGAAGCTCGGTTACAAGACCAAGAATAAGACCCTCAACAAGAGCGTCGGCATCGCCTTGGCCAACATGGCCAACGTTCGCAAGGTGGCTCGCGGGCGCT
Source organism: uncultured Planctomycetales bacterium (assembly GCA_964482395.1). GTDB lineage: Bacteria > Planctomycetota > Phycisphaerae > UBA1845 > Fen-1342 > CAYZXK01. The sequence goes on from CAYZXK010000158.1 coordinate 38,988, forward strand.
TCCGTCTGGGCCGCTTGTACGACGTGGTGTGATCCCGGCCGCTTGGGACGGGTAACGCGTTTCATCGCGCCCCGGCGCCAGGTGTGCGGAACGGCTGACTGTCGGCCCGCCCTCGCTCCCCTTTCTTCGACAGATCGGCCATCGGCCGGCGCCCCGAGCCTGACCGAGGGGCGCAAGGATCGGAAGCTTGACCGCACAGGGGGCTACCCATCAGTGGGGGTAGCGGACTTACGAGTGCGCCTGACAGAGCGAGCAAGACACCGGTGCGCGGGGTCCAGTACGCCGGGCTCGGAGACTGAGCTTAGGAAAGAATTCGGACCGGCTCCGCGCCGCCCGAGTTTCGCGGGCGGGAAACGCGTTTTCGCGGTGCCTGTGGCCTTTCTTCTCAAGCTCCTGTCGCGTCATTTGGCGGAACACGCCGGACTGGCTGATCCGCCGCCACTCCTGGGTGGCGCCGGGAGGGACATGCCGCCGGGTCACGGTGGCGTATCCTTTCGTGTGTAATCTCGTTGCCGAGGCGTAGGAAGGGCGTATCCTCTGGCCCATATTGAATTAACAGACAAGGAGGACACGCCCATGAGGATCGTAGCGGCGGATTTGGAGCGGACGCCAGTTACCAT
>CAYZXK010000159.1:0-46588 GCA_964482395.1 uncultured Planctomycetales bacterium
CCATCGTACCAGTAGCAAAGGAACGCTGGTCGGTTGCCGCGGGCCGGGAACTCCCATTTGACTATGGTCGCCCTGGGGAAGGTTTCATCGTTCACCGGGGTAAGGGCGACGGGCTCGATCGCGGTAGGGTAGCCGGGGTCCAGGGCCCAGAACATGCCGTCCATGGTATGGCAGGCCATATCGCCCAGGGCTCCGCATCCGAAGTCCCACCAGCCTCGCCAGTTGAAGCGGTGGTAGACGCCCTTCTTGAAGGGGCGGACCGGGGCCGGACCGAGCCACACGTCCCAGTCCAGGTTGGGGGGGACGCGGTCCTGGTCTTGTGGGCGTTCGATGCCCTGGGGCCAGATCGGCCGGTCGGTCCAGTTGTGGACCTCGCGAATTTCGCCCAGCAGGCCGCTGTGAATCCACTCATAGACCAGTCGCCAGCCCTCGCCGGCATGGCCCTGGTTGCCCATTTGAGTGGCCACCTTGTACTTCCGGGCCGCCTCGGTTAGTTGCCGGGCCTCCCAGGCGGTGTGGGTGAGCGGCTTTTGGGTATACACGTGTTTGCCAAGCTGCATCGCAATCAGGGTGGCCGGGTAGTGATGGTGATCGGGTATGCCGATCATGACCGCGTCGAAGTTCTTGTGCTCGCGGTCGAACATTCGCCGATAGTCCTGGTAACGGCGGGCCTTGGGAAAGCTCTTAGCAGCGGCCGCGAAGCTCTTGGTGTCCACGTCGCAATAGCAAGGGCAGGTCACGCCGTGCTTGACGGTTTCCTCCAGGTGCCAGCCGCCGATGCCGGCGGTCCCAATATACGCCAGCCGCACATCCGGATACTGGCGGGGCGGGGGCTCCGCGGGCTGGCCTTCCTGAGCGGCCCGGGCCGGGCCGCGCCGCGCACCCGGCCCGGCACAGCCCAAATGCTGCGCCGCGGCCAGTGCGGCCCCGACAGTCAGGGCTTGCTTGATGAACGTACGGCGGGTGGTCTCAGATTCGTCCATGGGTTGAACCTCACTCTGCGCTGGCCGCCGGAACCGGCAATCGGGCAACCAGCCGCTTGCTTGTGACAACCGGTGCATTGTGTGCCGGGACCGGCGATCAGGCAACCACCTCACGCGGTCCACGCTTGCCGGCGGCAGCAGCGGTTGCCAGCCACGGCGGACCGCGGCGCAAACCGCTGCTGCAAGTCCAGGATCGCGGCCCGCACGGCCTGGACGCATTGACCGTCGGTCCAGTCGGGGTGCTCGTCCAACCGGATCGGCTCCCCATACGCGACCAGAATGCGACCGGGCCGCGGCAGCTTGGCAGTCCGCGGCCAGGCCCGGAAAGCCCCCTCGATGAGGACCGGCACGATCGGGACGCCGGTCTTGCGGGCCAGCATTATCACTCCGGCTCGCAACTCACCCAGCCGTCCGTCAGGGGTCCGGGTCCCCTCCGGGAAGGCCAGCACGACATTTCCAGCCCGCAGCCGCCGGATGGTCTGTTTGATGGCTGCCACATCCGCCGTGTCGCGCCTGACCGGGTAGGCGTTCAGGAACTGGATGATCCCTCGCAAAAACGGATGAAGGAAAAGGGTGTCGCGAGCCATGTAGTGGCACTCGCGCGGGATGGCCAAAGTGGCCAGCACCGGGTCGAGATAGCTTTGATGGTTGCTGACCAGCAGCACGCCGCCCCGCCGCGGGACGTTCCGCAGGCCCCAGACGCGACCGCGGAACAAGAAGATGTAGATCAACTGGCACAGCAGCCGCAGGATGGCGTAACTGAGTCGCATTCGCTACTGACTTCGGCCCCCGCGGTCGCCGGCCGGACTCTGCCGGGCCGGGCCGTCCCCCTTGAACCGCTCGACCAGGCCGGCTCGCGACAAGTGGTCGAGAATGGCGTCTAGGACGGCCCCGATCGACATGGCCGTAGTGTCGATGCGGACCGCGTCGGGCGGCACGGCGAGGGGGGCCACCGGCCGCCGCGAGTCGGTCTGGTCTCGCTCGTTGAGGTTGGTTAGCACTTGCTCGAAGGTAACATCCTCCCCGTCAGACAATAGGTCGTGCAACCGGCGCTGGGCCCGCGTCTCCAAAGCCGCATCCAGGAAAAACTTGGCGTCCGCGTCGGGGAAGGCGACCGTGCCCTGGTCGCGGCCCTCGGTGACCAGTGAACCGAGCCGGGCGGCAATCTCACGTTGCTTGCGGATAAGCACTCGGCGGACCCCGGGCGAGGCCGCGATGTAGCGGGTGCGCTCGTTGACCCGCATGGAACGAATTTCCTCGGTCACGTCCCGTCCGCGCAGCCGGACGCGGATATGCGTCGGGCCGAGGTCGAGCTGGTAATCCTCGCGCTCGGCGATTGCGGTCAGGGCCGCCTCGTCACGCAGATCGACCCCGGCCTCCAGAGCTGCCAGCGTGACGACCCGATACATCGCCCCGGTATCCAGGTAAGGGATGCCGAGCCGGGCCGCCAGCTTGCGGGCGGTGGTGCTTTTACCCGATCCGGCCGGGCCGTCGATGGTGATGATCACAATATCGGTCCGTCCACTGCGGCCAGGTTGCGTTTGGGCCGACGGCCGCGGATTATATCGCCGTGCGCTGAAGCTGGCGCGGCCCGGACGACCGGCGGCGGGCTGCCTTGCGTTTCCCGCTGGGAACGGACGGGCGGCTTGGCCAGCGGAAAGACGGAAGGTGCGGTCCCCGCCGGGGCGGTGGAATGAGGCCTGTGGCGCGGTTTGGCTGGCCAGCGGCCGGATGCCCAGGAGAAAGCAGGCATGGGGCGACCCAAGACGATCATGGTGGACCTGGACGGGGTGCTGTGCACCGAGGAAGTCTTCCTGGAACGCCCGCTGGCTGAGCCGATCGAGGGCGCACGAGAGGCTCTACAAAAGCTCCGGGCCGCCGGCTACATCGTCGTCATCTACACCGCCCGCGGGTGGGGCGAGTACCGAGTGGCCAAACACTGGCTGGATCAGCACGGGTTCGAATACGACGGGCTGCAAATGGGCAAGCCGGTGGCCGACCTGTGGATCGACGACCGCGCCATCCGGTTCACAAACTGGAAAGACGCCCTGGCCCAGCTCGGCCTATAACGCGACATGCGGCCGGCCCGCCCCCTGCCGCCCCGGTCCCAGCGCTGAAGCTAACCACCCTCCTTGGCGACCCAGCGGTCGGTCACCCGCCGGTAGCCGACGATTTCCTCGGACTTGAAGAATAACTCGATCTCTTTTCGAGCCGTCTCGGGCCCATCACTGGCGTGCACCAGGTTGTATTGCTGATCCAGGCCGAAATCGCCCCGGACGGTACCCGGGGCCGCCTCACGTCCGTTGGTCGACCCCACCAGGTTGCGTACCACCGCGATCGCCTCCGGGCCTTCCAAGACCGCCAGGACCACCGGCCCGCTGCTCATGAACTCCACCAGGGATGGATAGAAGGGTCGCCCTTGGTGTACCTCATAATGCTTCTCGACCAGCGCCCGTGGGAGCTGCTGCAATTTGAGAGCCGCAATCCGCAGCCCCTTCTCTTCAAAGCGGGCCAGGATCCGCCCCACCAAGTGCCGGTGGATGGCGTCCGGCTTGAAAATGACCAGCGTCCGTTCCATACGCGCGTGCTCCATCGCGGGCACTTCTGTTGACGGCGGATTCTAGCCTCAGCCGGAACCACATCCAACCGTGTGATGGCCCGGCCCCCACCCCGCCCTACGCGACACTCGATGCGAGCCGCCACGGTAATCCGCGGGCCAACCGGGCCGTGACTAGCCGGCTCGGATCAGCGACGTGGACGCCAGTTTGGCGGTCTAATACGCGATGTACCCGCGTCCAGTTGGATCAAGGGCGTCGGAATTGGCCGCAATCTGACCGGTCTGACAGTTGTAGATCCAGCCGGCTTCGGTCGCCGTCTCCAGGTAGGCCGGCAGCCCCGCTCCGGTAATGGTCGCTATGCCGGTCTTGCCTTCGCGCGGCGGCACCGGACAGGGAGGAATACCATCCCGCAGGTAGGGGCCAAAGCATGGGCCGGCGGCCGCCGCATCCACCGGGCGACCCGTGCGGTCGGTCGGCCCGGTAAGTTGTGCCAGCACGGTTTGCTCGGTGCAGCCGAGGTCCGAGCCCTCGGCCGGCTGGCCCGGCAGCACCCCGTGGTCTTGCCGGTAGCGCTCGATGGCGATCCGCAGGACCTTGAGACGATCGCGCAGCAGGTCGCCTTCGTCGGGGGCCACCGCGGCCCGGCCCAACCGTGGAATGGCCAGAGCCGCGACCAGTCCGAGAATCAGGACCGCCAGCACCAGCTCGATAAGGCTGATGGCCCTCAAGGGCCCGCTACAGCTCCCCGGCGACCCGCAGCCGGACCGGCTCCCGGTTTTCCAGGCAGTCGTCGTCGCGCCATTTACCGGACCCATGCTTGGAACCTCGGCGACGTATCGCGCCATGCCTGATATCGGACAATCGAGGCGGTCGGCTCAGTTGCCCGCGGGGCCAGTCGGCTGGGGGTCGGCCAAATGGCCGAATCTGACCCGGAATTCCTCGGGATGTTCGGCCATGTAGCGTTTGAGCGTCTGGATGAACAAACGGGTCACCCGCGGGTCGGTGGCCCGACCGGCCCCGGCCTCCAGTACTTGCAACGCCTGCCCGACCTGGTAGCCCCGGCGGTACGGCCGGTTGGTGGTCAGCGCGTCGAAGATGTCAACCACGTGGATGATGCGGGCCTCAAGAGGAATCTGCTCCCCGACCAGCCCGGCCGGATAACCCGAGCCGTCATAGTTCTCGTGATGGTACAGGACGGCGTCCAGCAGCGGGTCGAACTGGGCCACCGGCTTGAGCACGTCATAGCCGACATGAGTGTGCTTCTTCATTTCCTCATACTCGGACTCGGACAGCACGCCGGGCTTGTTGAGAATCTGCTCCGGCACTCCGATCTTGCCCACGTCGTGGAGCAGCCCGGCCCATTCCAGCGCCTGAAGCTCGGGCTTGGACAACCCTAGAGCCTCCCCGATCATCCGGGCCAGGCCACCCACCCGCTCGGAATGAGCCGAAGTGTAGTTGTCCTTGGCATCAATCGCGTTCACCAGCGTGCAAACGGCTTCGACCGCGGTGCGCTGGAGATCTCGCACCCGGCTGACATTCTCCGAAGCCTGAGCCCCGTAGGTCAGGACCGACTCGGCCGCGGCTAGGTCCTGGCAGTCGAACGGCATTGCATTTCGGTGCCGCAGCGCAACCACCACGCCGACTTCGGTCCCCTTCGGCGCCAGCGTCGCCAGGAGACAGTGAGCCCCTCCCAGGTGCGGCGTCTGCGACCAGGCAAGCGAGAGCAGTCGCGGGCGTCGCTCGCGGCGGACTGCCTCGATGTGAGCGGCCAAGACCTGACGCAGCCTGTCGGGCGCAAGCTCCACCGGCTGACCGGTACCGGGTGCCAGCTCGATCCGCCGACAACAGCCGGCCTGGTCCAAGAAAAGCGCGCCGGCATCCAGCATGCTCCCATACCCTCGCAGCAGAGCACTCTGGATCACCTCGAGGTCTTGGAGCTCGGCGACCTGAGTGCCGAGTTCAAGAACCAACTCGATCTGGCGGCGGCAGCGACTGAGTTCTCGCTCCAGGCCGGCGGTCGAGGAGCAGACCTCGCCCCGTCCGACACCTGATTCAGCCGGCGTACCGCTGATCGCGGGTTGGAGTCCGACTGGCAACTGGCTCGGGGTCATCATGCCACCTATACCAAGACTGAGGCCGGACTGGATCGGACCCGGCTTCGGCTCGCTCGGCCACGCTGACTACAGACCCACCCGGCGCGCCGGCGGACGCGCCTCCGGCAAGGTACCAACGCTTCTACGGCTACTATCGCGTCTGGGACTACCCGCCATCGGGTCAGGACAGGAAAACCCGTTGCCGCCCGGCCGGGCGGGCGGAATCTGGGACCTGGGGGGCAACCCGGGTCGGATAAGAGGCGAGCGTGCAACTCAGGTCGCGATAAACGCCCGGCCGCTGCTAGCCCGCTGCAACACGCCGCGAGCCTTGTAATTCGGGCCCCCTCACTGCGCCTGCCGAAACCATTCGATCGTCCGTGCAAAGCCCTCCCGGCGATCGACCACCGGCGTCCAACCCAGCAAGGTTTGGGCCCGGGTAATGTCCGGCCGGCGAACGCATGGGTCGTCCGGCGGCCTGGGGACGTGCCGAATCGTGCTGTGGCTGCCGGTCAATTCGATTACCTCGCGGGCCGCCGCAAGGACTGTGATCTCGACCGGATTCCCCAGGTTCACCGGGTCGGACACGTCGCTCTCCATGAGCCGGACCAGACCTTCGACCAGATCGCTCACATAACAGAAACTGCGGGTCTGACTGCCGTCACCGTGGACTGTGAGGGGTTCGCCCTTTAAAGCCTGGTCGATGAAAGTCGGCAGCATGCGGCCGTCATTTCGCCGCATGTTGGGCCCATAAGTATTGAAGATGCGCGGAATGCGGATTTCGATGCCGTAGCGAGCGTGGTAGGAAGTCAGCAGGGCTTCGGCGAAGCGTTTACCCTCGTCGTAGCAGGCTCGGGGGCCGACCGGGTTGACATGACCCCAGTAAGTCTCCCGCTGGGGATGCTCCTGCGGGTCGCCGTAGACCTCGCTGGTGCTGGCGTGCAGCAATCGGGCTCCATGACGTCTGGCAAACTCGGCCAACTCCCACACGCCACGTGAGCAGACCGCCAGAATCTCCAGTCGACGGGGTCCGAAATCTACCGGCGAGGCCGGGCAAGCCAGGTCGTAAACCCGGTCCCAGGGCCCTTCGACGATCAGCGGACTTGTGATATCTTGTTGGAGAAAGCGGAATCGTGAGTGTCGGCAAAGGGCATCGACGTTCTGCCGGCTCCCGGTGGACAGGTTGTCTACGCCGAGAACCTCGTGACCTTCTTGGAGCAAACGTTCCGTCAAATGAAAGCCGATGAACCCGGCGCAACCGGTTACAAGGATACGCATGGAGCGGACTCCGTTAGAAGCAGGGCAAGATAAGCGAGGAACAGAGCGGGACCGGCCGCAGGGATTGAGCCGGTAGGCCAGATGACGTCGGACGGATTTCCAGACTTTCTCACCTCATCACCTTATCACGCGGTCTTTAGTTGGTGAAGCCATGCAAATCGCCGTCATTGGTACCGGTTACGTGGGTCTGGTGACAGCCGCCTGTCTGGCTGAAAGCGGCAACCACGTGGCCGGAGTAGACAACGATGCCGAAAAGATCCGGGCTCTGCGGTCGGGGCACTGTCCGTTTTTCGAGCCGGGGCTGGAGGAGCTGGTCAAGCAGAACCTGGTGGCGGGTCGGCTGCGGTTCTCGACCGATGTGAGCGAAAGCGTGATAGGGGCGCGGGTGGTCTTTCTGGCGGTCGGCACGCCGGCTCGGCCGGATGGGGCGGCCGATCTATCCGCAGTCGAGTCGGTAGCGGTCCAGGTGGCCCGTTCGCTGACCGGGCCGGCCATCGTGGTCACCAAGAGCACGGTTCCGGTGGGGACCGGCGCCCGGCTGGAAGCTCTGATCGCGGCCAATACGCCTCACCGGTGCCCAGTGGTCAGCAACCCGGAGTTCCTCAAGGAAGGTTCGGCCCTGAACGATTTCATGCGGCCAGACCGGGTCATCATCGGGGCCGAGGACCAGGCGGCAGGGGACGAAATCGCCGAGTTGCACCTGCCATTCGTCCGCAATAACAAGCCGATTCTGCGTATGAGCCGGGCGGCGGCCGAGCTGACCAAGTACGCCGCCAACGCCTATTTGGCAACCCGGATCAGTTTCATCAACGAGATCGCCGAGATTTGCGAGCGACTCAACGTGGACGTCAACGAGGTCCGGGCCGGGATGGGCTCTGACCAGCGGATCGGGCACCATTTCCTGTATCCGGGGCTCGGCTACGGCGGAAGCTGCTTTCCCAAGGACGTTCAGGCTCTGGCCAGTTTCGGCCGGGCGGCCGGAGCTGACTGTCGGCTGCTGGAAACGGTGCATCGTCGCAATCTGGCCCAGCGTGAGAACATGATCCGCCGGGTTGTGACGCGGCTGGGCCAGGACCTTAGGGGTCGGCGGCTGGCGGTGTGGGGCCTGGCTTTCAAGCCGCAGACCGACGATCTGCGGGAGGCACCGGCGATCACCATCATCGAAGGGCTGCTGAACGCCGGCGCCCAAATCGCGGCCCACGATCCGCGGGCTCTGGAGGCGGCCCGGCGGATGTTCGGCGACCGGATCGCGTATTACCCGGATCCGTACGCCGCCCTGCACGGCGCTGACGCTCTGCTGATCATGACCGAATGGATGGAGTTTCGCAGCCCGGACTTTCCCCGCATGCGCGCCTCCATGAAGCAGCCGTTGATCTTCGACGGACGCAATCTGTATGCCCTGGCCACCATGCGGCGCTACAATTTCGAGTACCACAGCGTTGGTCGTCCGTCGGTGCTGATCCAGGGCAGCACCTGATCGAAGCCGCCAGCGGCGGGAAACCAACCCATCCGCCGCGGGGCTGACGGGCGGCGTCCGACGTGCAGGCAATCGGACGCGGGCCGCCCTCGGGCCCGTCGGGCAGGCGACCGGCCGCAGAGGAACCCAACATGCTTGAAGCAATTCCCCGCTCTATCTCGCTGAAAGAGCTGCTTTCCCAGCACACCGCGGCCGCCGACCCGGCTTTGGTCCGGCCTGAAGAAAACCGCGCGGTTCGCTGCCTGGCCTGCGGACACCGCTGTCGGATACCGGAAGGCAAAGAGGGAATCTGCCGGGTGCGGTTCAACCGCGAGGGCCAGTTGCGAGTGCCCTTCGGGTATGTCGCCGGGCTGGCGGTGGATCCGATCGAGAAGAAGCCGTTCTTCCATGCCTGCCCCGGGGCGGCGGCGCTGTCCTTCGGTATGCTGGGCTGCGATCTGCACTGCGGGTACTGCCAGAACTGGGTCACCAGTCAGGCCCTGCGCGACGAGCAGGCCGTGGCCCAACCGACCTTCATCGACCCGCAGCGGATCGTGGAACTGGCCCTGGAGCACCGTTGCCCGATCATGACCAGCACCTACAACGAGCCGCTCATCAGCGTGGAATGGTCGACGGCGATTTTCCGAGCCGGGCAGGCCCACGGCCTAATCGGATCCTTTGTCTCCAACGGCCACGCGACCCCGGAGGCCTTGGAGTTCATCCGCCCCTGGGTCAAGCTGCTCAAGATCGATCTGAAGGCCTTCCGCGACCAGACCTACCGGCAGCTCGGGGGGGTGCTGGAGAACGTGCTGAGCACCATTCGGCTGGCCAAGCAGATGGACTTCTGGGTCGAGGTGGTGACCCTGGTGGTGCCGGGACTGAATGATTCGGACGAGGAGTTGACGCAGATTGCGGAGTTCATCGCCGGCGTGTCGCCGGATATCCCCTGGCACGTGACGGCCTTCCATCCGGAGTACAAGATGGAGGGGCCGCCGCGCACGCCGGCCCAAACTTTGCTTCGGGCTCACCAGATCGGCTGCCGGGCCGGGCTGAACTTCGTGTATGCGGGCAACCTGCCGGGTGCGGTCGGGCAGTTGGAAAACACGCGCTGTCCCGGCTGCGGCCAGACCCTGATCGAGCGATCGGGCTTTTATGTCCGCCGCAATCTGCTGGCCGACGGCCATTGCCCAGGCTGCGGCCGATCAATACCCGGCGTATGGCAACCCGGACGTTAGCGCCACTTGCTGAACCCGGTTACGGCCCGCCGGTTCAGCCGACTCCGAGCCGGTCAATCTGCTGAGCTGCGGCCTCGATCAGTGGCCGCAGAGTGTTCACGGAGAAATCGAAGCGGCAGCCGGCGGTCTGGAACAGTTCCGGCAGGGGACGCGACCCGCCCAGCGCCAGTCCGGCCCGATACAACGCGACGGCCTGCGCATAATCTTCCAGCGAGTTTCGCCACACCTGCAACGCGCCGAGCTGCGCGATGCCATACTCGACGTAGTAGAACGGAACCTCGTAGATGTGCAGCTTCCGCTGCCAGCTCCGGCGGTCATAGCGCTCCAGGCCGGACAGGTCAACCGCAGGGGCAAACCTTCGGGTGAGGCTCCGCCAGCAATCCTTCCAACCCTCGATGCCCTCGTCCACATGCGTATACACGTAGTGCTGGAAGGCGTCGATCGAGGCCATGAACGGGAGAAAGTTGATGATCTTTTCGAAGAACCGTCGCGTGGCTCGGTCGGTCTGCTCGCCGAAAAACTCGTCGGTGTAAGGCAGGGTTAGGCACTCCATGCCCATGGAGGCCACCTCGCCGAATTCCAGCGGCGCGCTGCGGTAGCTGATGAAGGGCTCGTGCCGGCAGGCCCAGGTGTGGAAAGCGTGCCCGGCTTCGTGGAGCAGGGTACGGACATCGTCCTCCGTGCCGACCGCGTTCATGAAGATGAATGGCAGGCGGCGCTGGGCGAAAGTGACCTGGTAGCCGCCGGGGGCCTTGCCTTTGCGGCTGCCCAGGTCCAGCAGATTCTGCTGGCGCAGCGTGTCGAAGATCCGGCCCAGCTCGGAATCGACCCGATGGAGAATGCGGCTGCATCCGGCGGCCAGCTCGTGCTCAGTCTGGAAAGGTCTCAGGGGCGGGAGACCCTCCGGATCCACCGCCAAGTCCCAAGGCCGGAGCGAACTCAAGCCCAGCTTCCGCTTGCGTCGAGCGGCCAGCTTGAGCGCGGCCGGCACGCACTCCCGCTCGATCGCCTCGTGAAACGCCAGGCAGTCGGCGGGCCCGTAATCGAACCGTTCCATGGCCCGGAAGGCGTACTCCCGATAATCCCGGCAGCCGGCATTGATCGCGATCCGATGACGCAGCCGAACCATCTTCTCGTAGAGCCGGTCCAGAGCCTCGCCGTCGGCCAGAAAGCGATCCGCCGCCAGATGCCAGGTCTCCTGGCGCACCTGCCGATCGGGCTCCTCCAGATAACGGGCCATCTGCTGAAGGGTCTGCTCGCGGCCGTCATACGTGCAGGTCATGGCGGCCACGATCTTCTGATACTCGGTCTTGAGCTTCTGATCCTCCACCAGCAGAGGGATGTTCTCCGGGCGGTACAGGTCGACCGCGTTGCGCCAGCTCCGCCGCAGAACCTCGTAGCGCTTGGGCGGGAGCGCGATCCGGTCGGACGCCTCGACGAACCTGCGGCGGAGCCGGTCGCGCCAGGGCTCGGCGTTGGGCTGGACGTTCTCGATGAAGTGCAGATACCGCCGCTCGCGCTGGGGATCGTCGGTCTGACAGGTCATGGCCGTGTAGCGCTGAGTGCCCTCCTCGTCCAAACAGGCTTCCAGCTCGCTGAAATCCATCAGCCATTTCTCTAGCTGCGGGAGGTTGTCGATCGGTCGCTGACTCAGCTCCTGGAAATACGGCTCGGCGGTCGCCCAGTTGCCAAAATCGGCATCCGCAGCGACGAACTGACGCGGAAACTCGCACTCGGGATTCAGGCTGGTCATGGAGCCCCCGGGGCCGACAAGTCGAGGCCCAGATCGCCGGCGGTGAACAGGGCCTCGAAGCGCAGGCCGGCCGCTTCGATCGCCTGACGCGCACCCTCCTGCCGGTCGATTGCAACTACCACCGTCGCGACCGTTGCCCCGGCCGCTCGGAGCGCTTGACAAGCTTCTATCGCCTGGCCGCCGGTGGTGGCGACATCTTCGACCAGCAAAACCCGGTCGCCGGGCCGGATCTGACCTTCGACCAGCTTGCCGGTGCCGTATCCGGCCTTTCGCGAGTTGCGAACGATCACAAACGGTTTTCCGGTGTGGAGGGCAGTTGCCGCAGCCAAAGCTATTCCGCCCAGTTCAGCCCCGGCGATGCGATCCACCTGGTCGGAGACAAAGGCGGCGAACCGCTGGGCCAGTTCGCGCAACAGCACCGGCTGGGTCTCGAAGAGATACTTATCGAGGTAGTAACGGCTCTTGCGGCCGGAGCGCAGGGTGAAATCGCCTTCCAGCAAAGCGGTTCTGCGGAGTGCCTCGGCCAGTTCCCGGTCGGTCATTTTCCGGCTCTCCTCTCGGTACTCCCCGGTCGGCGGCCGGACCGGACAGCCCTGCCGGCCGACAAGCCGGCCGCGATTGCCAACGGGTCGGGGACGGCCTGGCCCGGCGCCTTGGCCAGGGACCGGGCCAGTCGTTGTATGCCTCGGCTGCCGAAGCGCAGCACCAGGTCAAACAGGGTGCTCATCACCCTCAGGAAACCTTGCAGTTCATCCAGCCGGCGGAGGAACTCACGCCTTTCCGCCGCGTTGGCGGCTGACCGGTCGCCGGCTTGGAGGACGATGCTCCGGCAACGGTCGATGGTCGCAATTATCGGCTCGACCTCCCGGCGACGCCGCTCACGGAGAATGGTCTCGAACATGTGCCACACGTCGCTGTCGGCCTCGAAGTAGTCCTTGCGATCGCCCGGCCGGTGCGACCTGCTGGCCAGACCCCAGTCGACCAGGGCCCGGAGGGTCATGCTGGCGTTACCGCGGGAAATGTGCAAAGCCGCCATGATGTCGTCGGTGCACAGCGGCCGGGCAGAGACGAACAGCAGAGCATGGACCTCGGCCATGCTGCGGTTGATGCCCCAGTAGCCGCCCAGCTCGCCCCAGCGGCGAACCAGCAGGGCCTTGGATTGTTCCAGCGGGTCTGGCATGAACGTTTCGCTCGAAGTTTCAGAATTATCAGAAAACAGATCATAGCCGGACAGGGAACCGGCTTCAAGGTTCTCCGCCCGACCCGGCCACGAACCAGTCCATCAGCTTGCAGCCGGGGTCCACCAACCACCCGGTGGCAGCCGCCGCCGCCTCGCAAAACTGCCGCCCCCCCACCGCCGGAATGCCCGTGCCCGCAAGACAAAACGGAGGGGGGACCGCCGAATGCGTAGTAGTCGAAACCGGAGTGGGATGATCCGGAGCGATTAGCATCCTCCAGTCACCACGCCGCGCCAGCGCTTCCAGCAGCGGCCCGACCACCAGCTCGTCGACCCGTTCCAACGCCCTGATCTTCTCGCCGGCGTCGCCCAAATGCCCGGCCTCGTCCGGGGCCTCGACGTGCACTACCACCAGGTCGTAGTCCTCCAGAGCCCGGACCGCAGCCTGGCCCTTGCCGGCATAATTTGTGTCCAGATAACCAGTGGCACCCGCGACGGCGATAAGGTCCATCCCCATCAGCGCCGCCAAGCCGCGGAGAATATCGACCCCGGTGATGACCGCCCCGCGCAGGCCGAAACGCTGGACAAACGGCTCCAGTTGCACCGGCCGGCCCTGCCCCCACAGCCAGATATCGGTCACCGGATCACGACCTTGCTCGCGACGAGCCCGGTTCACCGGATGATCCCGCAGCAGCTCAGCGGCCCGGCTCATGATGGCCCGCACCCGTTCCTGGCCCCGGCCGCGCGGTGCGTGCTCTATTACCGGTTGATTGGGGATGTCGTGGGGCGGAGCACACTGGAGGTCCAGGTCGGCCGCGTCGGAAACCGTCATCAGGTTCCGGTAGGACACGCCGGAGTGGAAAACGCAGCCTCGCAGGGCCGGGTCGGCTTCCGGCCCATCGCCGGCCAGGCGATTCAAATCCGCAATCAACCGATCAGCCTCGGCCTGCGAAATGTGACCGGCAGTGAAATCCCGCATCCGACCGTCCAGAATCGTGACGAAGTTGCACCGGAAGATGAGCTGGTCCGGCCGCACCGTCAGCCCGCGGGCCGCAGCCTCGATCGGAGCCCGGCCGGAATAGCAACGGTGAGGGTCGTAGCCGAGTATGGAGAGCGTGGCCACATCGGTGCCCGGGGTGAAGCCCAGCGGAATGGTGACCGCCCGTCCCAGTCGGCCGTGCGACGCAACCCAATCCATATTGGGGATGGAGGCCGCCTCCAACGGCGTACGGCCGTCAAGCTGCGGCACCGGGTAATCCGCCGCCCCGTCGGGCAGAATAATCGCGTATTTCATGCCGGTCGCTTCCCAGTTGGCTCACCGCGCCATCTTACAGACCTTGCCCCGACCCGGCCAACACGTCGCCCGGCTCAAGCTGACCGCGATGCTTCCCCGGGCCACCGCCGCGCGGTACATTAGCCGGCAAGTTACGACGGAAACCACGAGGATGATCAGGAGAAACACATGAAGACCGTGTTCAAGACGTCGTTCCTGCTCTGCCTGGCCGTCGCTCTGTCAGGGTGCGGTATCACTGGCCGATGGACCATGCAATCGCTCGACCCGGAGAGCGCCAAGAAGGACTTGCAGCTCTGCTGCATCACATTGAATGCAGACGGGACGTACCAGACGTGTACGCATGAAGGAAGCCAGACCAAGCAGATCCAGGGCACATACAAGTACGACGCCTCCAGCAAAACGCTGACCCTCAGCCCCGCCCAGGGCCAGCCGCAGACCTATAAGGCCGAGCCTGTCGAACTGGGCTGCAAACTGAAGATCTGGGACGGCGAGAAGGGCAAGGAATGGGTCGCGATGATGAAGCGTGCCGGGGCCTGCTCGAAGGCCGACTGCTGCCAGCCGGCGGCCAAGCGCGAGCCGAAGGCGTGCCCGCAGGCCAAGAGCAAGGCCGCCCCCGGCCAGCCCCCGCAGTGCCCGCACGCTAAGCCTCGAGGCACCGAAAGCGAGCCCAAGAAGCCTGTTGAGCCGGCCAAGGACGCGAAGTGAGCGCACCAGGGCCGGTAGACGGGCTACGACGGGACGCGTGTGCCGAAGCGGTAACGATTTCCTGAGGCGCAGGCCGCAATGTAGAAATCGCGCCGCCGATCCGCGCAGCGCCTGCGCGTGCGAAGGTCATCAAGGAGATGTAAGCCGAAGCGCTTTGGCCCGGGCGCAATTGTGCAGCCACTTCCGGGGCCCGGGGCGATACCTGCCTGGAGAACTGTTATGGCCAAACGCGAAAGTGTCTACAAAGTGATCGAGTTGGTTGGGACCAGCCAGAAATCCTGGGAGGACGCGGCCCGAAACGCAGTCGAAACCGCGGCCAAGACGCTTAAGGAGCTCCGAGTGGCCGAAATCACCAAGCTGGACCTCCGGATCGAGGATGGCAAGGTCGTGGCCTATCGAGCTCGAGTGAACGTGTCATTCAAGTACCTCGGCGGCAAGTAACATTAAAAAGCCGCCCAGGACCAGCCCGATCGCTCCGCGCGACCTGCTTCGGTAGGGCAACCGAAGCAGCGGCCAGGGCGCTTTTATCGGATCCGAGCCGCCGGCTACAACCTGCGCGGCCCACCCGGCTGCGGCCGTCCGCTTGGCCAGAGGCACTACGCTAGCAGGGTGGTTCAACCGGAAAGCAAGCGTGACCGGTGCGGCGCGCCGGGCACTCGGGGCAGTCGGGGCTGTGGTAGGGGGCGGTTTGAACTAACCGGCCGGGCAACTTGTCGGCCGATGGCGTATATCTTCTAATGGATAGTCTCGGCTCGCCTGCGGCCGGGAACTGTGTTGCTGATGGACGCGCGATCTGATCCCGGTGCCACTTCCGTTGGCCACTCCAGGTGGGTCCGGCGGCTAATCCCCGCCGGCCTGATCTTGGGTGCCGCGACATTGGTCGGCGTCGCCGCATTGATGAAACCGTACCAACCGCCGCCCGCCCCGGCTCGGGATCTGACAGTCAATGTGGTCGTGCAGCCCGTGCGAATCACGCCGGAGCTGGAGGACACTCTGGACCTGACCGGCGTGGTCCAGCCTAACCGGGTGGTCCGGGTCGCGGCCGAAGTAGCCGGGCGGATCGAACGACTGGGACAGCGCTTTCGGGCGGTCGCCTGGGCCGGGCAAATGATTGACGCAGGGACCACGCTTGCGGAGGGGGAACCGGTAGAGGCCGGCCAGCCTATCCTGTACCTGAACCGGGACCTGCTGGAGGCCCGCTGTCAGCGGGCCCAGGCCCAGTATGAGTACGACGAGCGTGAATACCGGCGGATCCTGGAGCTGTTCGAGCGCGGGGCCACGTCGACTACCGAGCGGGATGACGCCCGGACCCGTCGGGACATCAGCAAGGCGGCCTGGGACGAGGTGACCCGCGAGCTGGAGCGTACCACCATACTGGCCCCGATCAGCGGGATTCTCAACCGGCTGCCGATGGAGGTGGGCGAGTATGCGACCCCGGGAGACTGCGTGGCCGAGATCGTCGAGCTGGACCCGGTCAAGGTAGTGGTGGACGTACCGGAACGCGACGTGCAGTACCTGCAAGTCGGTCAGCGAGGGGAGATCAGTCCGCTGGCCGCGGCCCAGGATCCCCGAATCGGTCAGATCACCTACGTCAACGCCATCGCCGATGAAGGCACCCGGACCACCCGGATCGAGATCACCGTCGATAACCCGGGACATGTGCTCCGCAGCGGGCAGATCGTGCGGGCCCGGCTGGTCCGGCGGGTACTTCGCGACGTGATCATGATTCCGCTGGCCAGCGTGATCCCGCTGGAAGAAGGGCGGGAAGTCTACGTGGTGAACGGCGAGCAGGCCGAGCGGCGAGAAGTCGAGCTGGGGTTGATCAAGGGTCGCAGCATTCAGGTTTGCCGCGGGTTGCAGGAGGGAGATCTGTTGATCGTCGAAGGACACCGCTACGTCGGGGCCGGCCAGCCGGTGAGGATCGTCCAGCGACTGGGGCCGACCGAGGCGAGCATTCCAAGCAGCCCGTGATCATCACCGACCTTTCAATTCGCAATCGCACCACCGTCGGCGTGCTGACCGTAATCATCGCGGTTTTCGGCAGCTACTGCTACGTAACCCTGCCGCGCGAAGCCGCCCCGGACATACCGGTTCCCTTCATCCTGGTCTCCACCGAGTACGAAGGCGTTTCGCCCCAGGATATCGAGACCACGGTGACCATGAAGATCGAGAAGGAGCTGGCCGGGCTGAAAGGCGTCAAGGAGATCAGCTCGGTCAGCGCGGAGGGCATGTCGGTCATCACCATCGAGTTTCTGCCCGACGTCAAAGTCGACGACGCCATGCAGTATGTCCGTGACAAGGTCGATCAGGCCAAGAAGGAGCTGCCCCAGGAAGCCAAGGATCCGACACTCACGGAAATCAGCTTCGCCGACTTCCCCATTCTGCTCATCAACATCTCCGGCGACGTCTCGCCGGTCCGGCTGAAGGCCATCGCCGACAACCTGGAGGATGTGATTGAGGCGATTCCGGGCGTGCTGAATTGCGACGTTTTGGGAGCCCTGGAGCGCGAGATTCGAGTGGAGATCGATCAGGACAAGTTGGCGGCCTACGGACTGACCATCCCCGAGATTCTCAGCTTGATCCCGGCCGAAAACGTCAACATCTCCGCCGGCAGCCTGGATACCCCCGGCACCAAATTCAACGTCCGGGTGCCGGCCGAGTTCGTCGAGCCGGAAGAGGTGGACGCGCTGGTCATCGCGGTCCGCGACGGCCGGCCGATCTACCTGACCGACGTGGCCCAGGTGCGTGATACCTTCAAGGACCGCCAGAGTTACTCGCGCCTGGATGGGAAGGAGACCATCACGCTGACGGTTCAGAAGCGGGCCGGCGAAAACATCATTTTCATCGCCGAGGCCGTCAAGCGCGTGCTCAAAGAGTTCGAGCGGCGGGTCCCGCGCGGGGTGCGTTTCGACATAACGCTCGACATGTCCAAGGACATCCGGGCCATGGTGGCCGACCTGGAAAACAGCATGATCTCCGGGGCGATACTGATAATCGCGGTCCTGGTCCTGTTTCTGGACCGCCGTTCCAGCTTCATCATCGCCCTGGAGATCCCGCTCAGCATGCTGCTGGCCTTCATCGTCCTGAGCCTGTTGGGCTATACGCTCAACATGATCGTGCTGTTCAGCCTGATCATGGCCTCCGGCATGCTGGTCGACAACGCGGTCGTCATCTGCGAGAACATCTACCGCCACTTCACTCTAAGCGGGCAGCGCGTCCGAGCCGCGATGCAGGGCACGGCCGAGGTGGCCTGGCCGGTGATCACCTCCACGCTGACCACGGTGGCGGCCTTCGCGCCCATGGTCTTCTGGCCTGGAATCATGGGCGAGTTCATGAAGTACCTGCCCATAACTCTGATCATCACGCTGCTGTCCTCACTTTTCGTGGCTCTGGTGATCAGCCCGACGCTCTGCTCGGTACTTGTGCGGGCCCGGTTTGGCGAGGGCTGGCGACAGGGCTGGTTCATGCGCGGCTACCGCGCCTTGCTCCGTACCGCCCTGGCCCACCCCGCCACAACGCTGGCTCTAGTCGGGCTTCTGCTGGTCGGGCTGGGCACCTTCTACGCCAAGCAGGGTCACGGCGTCGAGCTGTTCCCGGAGTTCGATCCGCGGCGCGGCACCATCGATATCCGCTTCCCGCAAGGCACGAACATCCGGCAGACCGATCAACTCGCCCGGGTGATTGAAGACCGGCTTCGGCCCTTCGCCTCCGACCTCCAGCACGTGATCGTCAACGTCGGGATGGGCGGCAGCGGGGATCCGCATCTGAGCGGGGCCTCCGGCGGGCGCGGCGAGCACGTGGCTAACATCACGCTCACTTTCCACGATTACGAAGAGCGGCCGCGGCCATCGGCTCAGGCCATCAGCGAGATTCGACAGGCCCTGGCCGACCTGGCCGGCGCCGAGATCAAGGTCGAGAAGGAGCAGGAGGGGCCGCCGACCGGGGCCGCCGTAACGGTCCGGCTGATCGGAGAGGACTTCAGAATGCTGGAGCAGCTCAGCCAGCAGGCTCGGCAGCTCATCGCCGACGTCCCCGGGCTGGTCAATTTGCGCAGCGATCACGAGGCCACCCGGCCCGAGTTGGCCTTTCGCGTCGATCGTCGGCGGGCCATGCTGCTGGGCGTGAACACCGCGCTGGTCGGCAACTTTCTGAAAACCGCGGTCTTCGGCTCCAAGGTTGGCACCTACCGACAGTTCAATGACGAATACGACATCACCATCCGCCTGCCACCCGGCCAGCGCCAGGACGTCGACAACCTCTTCCGCCTGCGGGTACCCAACAGCCGCGGCCAGGCCGTCCCCCTCAGCTCGCTGGGGGACTTCAGCTTCGTCGGGGGGTACGGCACCATCAGCCGGATAAACCAAAAGCGGGTGATCTCACTGACCGCGGACGCGGAGGGCCGGCTTTCTAGCGACGTTCTGGCCGATGTGCAAAGCCGGCTGAAGCGGCTGAAAGCCGAATTGCCGGTGGGTTACGAGATTCGCTACGCTGGCGAAAAGGAGGAACAGGACAAGGCCCAGGCCTTCCTGACCAAAGCTTTCCTGATCGCCCTGCTGCTGATCATCCTGGTCCTGGTGGCTCAATTCAACACGCTCACCGTGCCGCTGATCATAATGAGCACGGTAGTCCTCTCCCTGATCGGCGTTTTCGCCGGACTACTGATCTGCAAACTGCCCTTCGGCATCATAATGACCGGGATCGGGGTGATCAGCCTGGCCGGCGTGGTGGTGAACAACGCCATCGTTCTGCTGGACTACACCCGGCTGCTTCAGCGACGGGGCATGGATCTGCTGCAAGCCGCCCTGGAGGCCGGGGCCACCCGTCTGCGACCGGTGCTCCTCACTGCCAGCACAACCATTCTCGGCTTGGTCCCCATGGCGGTGGGAATCAGCTACGACTTTCACAAGCTGGCCTGGGCCTGGAAGAGCGAATCCAGCCAGTGGTGGGCCAGCATGGCCGTGGCAGTGATCTTCGGTCTGGGCTTCGCCACCGTGCTGACCCTGGTGGTCGTACCCTGTCAGTACGTCCTATATGCGCGCCTGGCCCGGCGGCTGGGCTTTCGCGGGCTGGCAGAGCAGGAAAACGATGCCGGCAACCATTGGCAACAGGGCCACGGTTGAGGCCGCGGCCACGCCCCAGCCGACCCAAACCCATCCGAACAACAGGCTGCTGATCAGGTCGCCCAGGCCGGTCACCAGCGCCAGGGCGCCGAAGCCGCGGCCGCGGATTTCGCGCGGGAGCAGCTCGGCCGCGATGGTGTCCTCGACGGCTTCGTAGATCCCGACGCCCGTGCCGCCCAACGCGAACATCAGCGCCAGCCCGACGTAGCTTTCGACGCCGACCAGCATGCAGACCGCCGCCAGGGCCGCCGACGCATAGCCGCAGGCCAGCAACGCCCGCCGGTTCACGTGGTCGGCGATCCAGCCGCCGAAATACGACCAGCCCGCGTACAAAACGTTGTGCAGGACGTAGAAGCCGACCGAGAGGCTCGCGGCCCGGGCCGCACCGACCCGCGCCGACAAAGCGGAAACCGCATACAGGATATAAAAGGTATCTGCAAAGTCGC
The DNA here is from genome assembly GCA_964482395.1 of uncultured Planctomycetales bacterium. GTDB lineage: Bacteria > Planctomycetota > Phycisphaerae > UBA1845 > Fen-1342 > CAYZXK01. The sequence continues at coordinate 20,096 of CAYZXK010000159.1, forward strand.
CGACTCCGAACAGGCCCACGGCCCCCAGGAACCGCTTGTACGGCTTGCTGAAGTCGGCGAAGCTGCGCAGCAGCGGCGTGGCGATGGGTTGCCGGTCGGTGCGCTCGCGCACCAGGAACACGATCGCCAAGGTGGCCAGCAGGGCCGGGACCGTTGACCATAGAATCAGCGTGCGGTGGGTGAAGCCCAACCCCAGCAGCAGGTAACATCCGCCCGGCGCGATGATCGCGCCGCAGGTATCCATCGCCCGTTCCAGTCCGAACGCCCGGCCGTACGTCTCGGGCGTCACGGCATCCGCCAGCAGCGCCTTGCGGGCCGGAGTGCGCAGACCACGCGAGACCCACGCCAGCACTCGACCCCCGAGCACGATGAACCAGTTGCCCGCCGCCGCAATCACTGCGGGCGAAAGGGCCATGACGGCATATCCGCCGGCAGCGATGAACTTGCGGCGGCGCAGGCGATCCGCCAGCCAGCCGCCGTAGAGCTTCGCGACGCTCGAAAGGCCATCGGCCACACCCTCTATGGTGCCCAGTGCTCCGGCCGCCGCCCCCATCGAGGCGAGAAAGGCGGGCAGCAGCGCGGTCACGGTCTCGTGGCTGGTGTCGGAAAAAAGCGAGGCCAGGCCGATGCCCAGGACCGTGCGGTTGAGCCAACGTAACCGGGTTGACGCTGGCTTTGCCGCGCTTGTGCCGCTCATGCCCGTCTGACCATTCATAGACGAAGCTTTTGGAAGCCCGGCATGCGCTGGTGCCCTGAGTCGGACATTGGTACCGGGGTCGGCAACCCGCCGCACGGAGTCGCATGCCGTCAGGCTCGTGCTCGCAGCGGATTGCTGAAGACCGCGGCTTGACCGAGTTCCTGCTCGATCTCCAGCAGGCGGTTGTACTTGGCGATCCGCTCACTGCGGCAGGCCGAGCCGGTCTTGATCTGGCCCCCGCCCATCGCGACCGCGAAATCCGCCATGAAGGTGTCCTCGGTCTCGCCCGAACGATGTGAAATCACAAAGCCCCAGCCCGCCTTGCGGCACAGCTCGATGGCCTGGATCGTCTCGGTGACCGTGCCGATCTGATTCAGCTTGATGAGCACCGCATTTGTGCTCCGCTCGCGAATGCCGCGCTCGATGAAGCGGGTATTGGTCACATAAAGGTCGTCGCCGACGATCTGGATTTTGTCGCCGAGCTGGGCGGTCTGCCAGGCGAACCCCTCCCAATCGTTCTCGGCCAGACCGTCCTCAATGGATACAATCGGATACTTCTCGACCCAACCGGCCAGCAGCGCCGTGAGCTCCTTGCCGGTCTTTCTGCCCTGGCCCGACCTGGCCAGGTTGTACACGATCGGCCCAGCCGCGCCTCCGCCCTCAGCGAAGGAAGTGGCGGCCGGGTCAAGGGCGATCGCAATATCTTTTCCGGGCCGGTAACCGGCGGCGGCGATGGCCTCAACGATGAGCTCGCAGGCCTCGTCGTTGCTCTTGAGGTTCGGGGCGAACCCGCCCTCGTCCCCGACACCGGTCGCGTAGCCCTTCTTCTTGAGGATGTTCTTCAGTGCGTGAAACGTCTCGGCCCCGTAGCGGAGCGCCTCGGCAAACGTCGGGGCTCCGATCGGCATGACCATGAACTCCTGGAAGTCCACGCTGTTGTCGGCGTGCTTGCCGCCATTGAGGATGTTCATCATCGGGACCGGCAGGCGCGCCGCGCCGGGGCCGCCCAGATAGGCGTATAGCGGCCGGCCAGTGGCCTGGGCCGCGGCCCGGGCCACCGCCATCGACACCCCGAGCAGCGCATTGGCCCCCAGCCTGCTCTTATTGGGCGTTCCGTCCAGTTCGATCATCAAGCGGTCGATCTCGGCCTGTCGAGTTGGGTCCAGGCCGACGAGTTTCGGTCCGATCACCTGCTCCACGTTGGCCACCGCCTTAAGAACGCCCTTGCCGCCATACCGCCTCGGGTCGCCATCCCGCAGCTCCACGGCCTCGTTTTCGCCAGTCGAAGCTCCGGACGGCACCGACGCGGACGCGATCGCGCCATCGCCCAGCCGGACAAAGACGCGGACCGTCGGGTTGCCGCGAGAATCGAGAATCTCCAGGGCACGGATCGACTTGATCTCGGGTTTCATCATCGCACTCCTTCACCAGCGGTCCACCGATACGGGAACCGGCTCAACGACCAACACCAAAGCGGCCCAGACTGCCCTACCCGCTCAGGCCTCAGTCGAGTCGCCCATTTCGCAGCATGCCGCACAGTCCTTCACGCAGCGGCCCGTCGATCGGGACTCGTTCCAGGGCCGCCAATGCCGGGGTCTGATCATACTCCGCGCGGCACAGAGTTGTCGTACCGTCTTCCCAGATCGCGTACGCCGCCCGCGGGTCGCCGTCCAACGGCTGCCCGACCGAGCCGGGGTTCACGATCTGCAAATCTCCGGGCACCCGAAGCAGCGGCCAGTGCGTGTGCCCGACCACCAGCACGTCCGCCTCGATCCCGGCGGCGATTTCCTGCACCAGCGCCTGCGGCGCGTCGGGTCGCAGACGGTAATCATACAGCGGATCGTCCGGGGTGGCGTGAACGACCGCGAAGCGCGCGCCGCCGATCTCCAAGGTCAGCCGGAGCGGCAGCCGGGCCAGGCAGGAAATATCCTCCGCCGTAAGCTGCGAGCGCGTCCAGTCACGCATCGCCAGGGCCAGAAGCTGCTTGGCCGGGCTGGCCCGGGGATCGGCACCAAATGCGACTGCGTGGTCGTGGTTGCCGCGTACGGCGATGACGCCGCGGTGATGCAGCCAGTCGAGCGTGGCCCACGGTTCGGGGCCGTAGCTGATGGTGTCGCCGGCGCACAGAATGTAATCGACCGGGCGAGCTTGGCGTGCCGCCGCACGCAGCGCCCACAGATTGGCATGAACATCAGCGATGATGAGCGCCCTCATCCGCCTTCTCGGGCCTTTGGCATCCTGGGCGACCAGCCCGGGTCGCCACGGCTCGATCCCTTTCTATCGACCGGATTCGTGGCCAGCGCTTCGGGTAGTTTCTCCGACTCCGCGGCTCTCCGTTCAAGCAGTGGTCGGCGTCCAGCGTGCCCGAAACGAATCCCCGAAGGGGTTTGCAGTTCGTCGACCGAAACGCCCACCTCCGCTGCCGGATGGGCTAGGGTTGGCAGGAGGTAGCAGCCGAGCGGTGCTCGTCCCGTTTCTTGACCGACCAGCAAATCGAGCACCACCTGGTTGGGGACCACTTCTGCGGAGATTCCACCACTTGCACTAATCTTGCCCACCCAAGCGCCGGCGTGCAATGGCGGCGCCGCGGGCAGTTGACAGGGCCAGCCTGCGCATGGTGCTGGGTGAAGCGCACGGCGGCACTATCCAGCCGCCACGAATGTGAAACACGGCCCCACCGGCTGGGGTGAACGCGCAACCGGCTTATCGACGGCCACGCCCCCGGCTGCGGCCGGTGGTGGTCACATCTGCGCCCGCAGGATCAGCCAGCCGGCTGCCAGCAGCAAGGTCACCAGCGTGACCGGCACGCCCGCTCGGGCGTGCTGGCGCCAGGTGATGGTAACCCCCAGTCGGGCGGCCTGTTCGACGACGATGATGTTCGCGATACTGCCGACGATGAAGAGGTTTCCGGCCAGGGTGCTGGCCAAGGCCAGGATGGCGCCGGCCTGCGGGTGGGTTGCCGCGGGCAGCAGCAGCATGACTGCCGGCACGTTGGAGACCAAATTCGAAAGAACCACCGTGGCACCAAACAGCCATGCCGGCCGGGACAGCGGGATGCCGACACTCTGGAGGGTGTCGAGCGCCCGGGCGGTCATGCCGGACTGAACCACCGCGTGATTGACGATGAAAAGCCCGGCAAAAAGCACCAGAAGCTGCCAATCCACCTGCCCAAGCATCTTGTTCGAGTGCATCCGCCGACTCATTATCAACCAGCCGGCGGCCGCCATCGCCAGTACCTCCCGCGGCCAGGGACTGAACAGGAACCCGCCCAGCAGGCAAGTCAGCACGAGCAGCCCCTTGCCAGTTTGCCAAAGATCCAGCGCCGGGCTCAGCACGTGAATACGCTGACGAGGCTCCTGCCAGTCACCGCCGACCTGGCAGCGAAGAATCCACCAGGTCGCCAGGCAGCCCAGCAGGGCCGGCACCGCGCCGTCGAGCAGGTAGCCGGCGAACGAGAGCTGTAGCTTCTGGCCGATGAGCATGTTCTGCGGGTTGCCGATCAGCGTCGCGGCCGAGCCGATGTTGGAGGCGCAGGCCAGAGCGAGCAGAAACGGAGCCGGCTTCAGGCCTCGCCTCAAACAGCCTTCCACCAGCAACGGCGCGACCGCCAGACAAACAATGTCATTGGCCAGCACAGCCGAAAGCAACGCCACGGTGCCGATCAGAAGCAGAAGCAGCGCATCCGGGTGCAGCTTGGCGGCCGCCAGACGACGTGTGATGGCCCCGTACAGGCCGCAAAGCCGGAACTGGGCCGAAATCACCATCAGCCCCAGGAGCAGGCCGACGGTGGGCACGTCGATCGCATTCCAGGCCGCCTGTGGGCTCACACGCTCGCTGACCAGCAAGAAAATCGCGCCCAGCAGGGCCACCCCGGTCCGGTCCAGGGCCCAGCCCGGAATTCCGCCCAGGATCATGCCCAGGTACACGAAGGCAAAGACCAGCAGCACAATCGTATCCATGGATCGCAACTTACCCAGCCGCTGGTGAGCCTGCAAACCCGATGCCGCCGCTGCAAGTCAGGCCCGCGCATGCGCCGGCACCGGCCGTATCTTGACTTCAACCAACCGCAGTGTTAGAGTGGCTAGGCAGCCGGATAGGCCGGCATGGACGGCGCGCGGATCCATATGCGGAGCATGGGCATGGTCCGGCAGATGAGCTTTGGATGCGTCACGGCGGTTGTTGCGATCTGCGCGGCTCGGACGGCCCCGGCCACAAATGACCTGAACTTCTCGTGCTACACTCTGCGCGGCGACGTCTGGCAGGAATCGCTGGGCTCCGACTTCCAGTGCATAACCTCGGACGCGCCGAGCGGCCCGATATCGGAGATCATCGACCTTGAGATCGGACCGGCGGCCCTGACGGCGGCATACGACCTGTGCTTTGACGCCGACAGCATTCTCCTGTCGGCGCACAGTCAGCAAGCCATCGCTTACGATCATCCATGGGGATGCGGAGCCAGGGCCCGCGCAGCCGCGGTGATCACCGCGACTATGCCAGTCGAGGTGCGCGTAGAAGCTTCGTTCACCTACGACTTCACCGGATGGGACGCTGACGGTGACACTTACCTGGGCCTGACATTCGAGATCGTGTCGATCGAATCTCAGACGGTGCTGCACACCGTCGATGCCAGCCCGGTTGTCCTGCCCGGCGCCGGCAGTGCCACCCTGGACGCGGCCTTCATTCTGCCAGCCGGCGGGCCCTACAACATCGGGTTCGACTCGTTCACTTACACATTTCGGGACATAGACGGGAGCACGGCGAGCGTCGAAAGCGATGTCAGCATCACCATACGGACAGTCCCTGAAGCGGCCACCGGCGCGTGCCTACTGGCCGCCGCCTGTACACTGGGCCGTCGCCGGTGACTTGGCGTAACAGCGAGCGCTTCCGCCGGCCACCGGGTCGTGCCAAGCTGCGCCGATCCGCTCGTCCCGGCAGGCCTCCATCGTGCCTTCCAGCAACTCCGTCAGCAGCCGCCGGCCGTGGGTGCTCAGGTCGCCCCAAAACTCCTCGGGGTCCTTGACCAGGGACCAATACGCCACCTTATAGGCCCGTGAGTTGACTGGCTGCTCTGCCCGCAGCTATAATGCAGGCACGCGTAGGACAAAACCCAGGCAGCACATGCATACCGGGGCCAGATCGAAGTGCGATGTGGCCGGACCCTGGGGGCTGCACACTGGGCTTTCTATCGGGCCCCGGTAGCTATAGACAGCTCGGCTTGCCCGGACGCCACTTCATGGTCGACATATGTGCACAACTCGGCACCGCCGGGCGCGCCAGCGATCTGCCCATCCCGCTGGTCGGGCGGTGGCGGTCCGTGGCCGGGTTATCCGGACCAAGACCGGCATCGGCAGGACGCCGCCGCAGCGTTAACCACGTCCCTGGTCCAGTCAGGCGTCGCAGCAGCAAACTGGTTCGCTGTGCTTGCTTAGCGGGCCGGCAGAGCAGGGCGGTCACCGCTAGAATCTGGTCAGAGGAGGTGAGCGGAACCTCAACGCGCGGTCGATGTTTGCTTCGTGGGATAGCGCGCTGGTGGCGGGCGTGTTTGCTGTTGCCGCAGCTTTCGGCCGTCGCCGCCGATGGGCGCGCCGCGATATACAGGAGCAAGCTCATGTGGTCTCGTGGTCCGCTGAATCTCGGGGTTCAAGGGATACATTCCATCTTAGTGGCGACCGCGCTGGCCTCAGCGGCAACCGCATTTGCCGGCGACCTGCCGGTGGCCGTGTGGAACTTCGACGAGGGTCAAGGATGGATCGCCCATGACGGCTCCGGCAACTGCAATGACGGTGTGGTGGTCGGGGCGCAGTGGACCACTGGGTGGGGCAACACCGGTCTGTGGTTTGACGGAGTCGGCGCGGTCGTCGCGGTTCCCGACAGCCTTAGTCTGAGCGTCTCCAACGCGATCACCATCACGGCCTGGGTAAGAACATATGGAGAGGAAAGGTGCTGGGTCAATCCCATCGTTTGGAAGAACGGCGCATATCGATTCGGCCTCAATGACCAGCGGCTTTATGCGGAGCTTTCCGTGCCCGGCCCGACGAGTGTTAAGGCCGGGCCGGTGCTGGCGAGCCAGCTCTGGTACTTCGTCGCGATGACCTATGACAAGAACGAAGGCGGCTACGCTGCCAGTCTGGACGCGTGCGACTCCCTCATGCCGATTTCCGGGAATCCCATAATCCCGGTCGGTGGCCCCGGCGAATGGGATGCGGCCATGCGGGAGATCGGAAACGTCCTGCTCGACCTGGCTGAGACCGATCCCGCAAAACGGTATAAGGCCTTCTACTCTGGGTACGTCCCGCCGTACAGGGAGAACCAAGTCTATGTGGGGTACGCTTATTCGTCTGACGGCTTAAACTGGACCAAATGCGGCAAGATCGTCGAGCGCGCCCTGGAGGACCCGTACGTGGTCCGGGACGGGGAAGTCTATTACCTCTTTGCTGAGGATAAGGAGGACGTCCCATTCCGCAACATCCGCCGCTATCACTCGACCGACTGCATCGACTGGATTGACGATGGCGATGTGTTCGACGTTCAGCCCGGCGGCTACCCGCCCGGCTGGGAGTCAGGGGACGTCAGCTCCCCGGTGGTCTGGATTGAGAACGGCCTGTGGTACCTGCTTTACGAAGGCCGGGGCCGCAAGAACCTGGGGATGATCGGACTGGCCAACTCTCCGGATGGGCTGAACTGGACCCGGGTGTCGAGTTCGCCGGTCTTTGCCTGGGGCGAAGGGTCGGCCTGGGACAACAAAGCGGTAGTGCCGGATGATATCGTCAAGATCAACGACCGGTATTACATGTCCTACCACGGGTACGGCCCCCTGGGCCGTTGGGACTCCGGGATCGCCAGCTCTACCGACCTGCTGGAATGGACGCGCGGCGCCCACAACCCGATTTCAGTGGCCGACACGGTCATGATGTTGAGTGCCGGCGACAGCATCACCTGCTTCGCGGCCGACTCGCTCGGCATAAACCACTACGTTCCCTATCTGCTCTCCCGCCCGCACATCTACATAAATGGCGTCGAAGAGTATTACTTGCAGAAGTCCGATTTTCTCAACCAGCCCATCGCCATCAGCGGCGATGGTGTGGGAATCGGCGCCGCGGTAAGCGGCCCACCGGCCGCCTTCTACGGAGTGATCGACGAGGTGCGGATCTTCGACCGCGCTTTGACGCCGGGCGAGATCCAGGCTTTGTTCGCGACCCAGCACACTCTGAACGGCGATATCAACTGTGACAATCAGGTAACTTTTGCTGACATCAACCCATTTGTGCTGGCTTTCACCGACCCGGCGCTGTATCAGCAGACCTACCCGGACTGCCCGCTGGAAAATCGTGACATCAACGACGACGGGGTCTTCGATTACGGCGACATCAACTGCTTTGTCGCACTACTTGTCTCCGGAGGCATCCCCGGCCGGTAGCAAACCGCGGGTACCAGCGTACACGGAAACCGACGACGGCAAACCCCGGCGGCGCTCACCGCGTCAGAAGACCTTCGGCGCGCCATGCTCACGCCAGCCCTGAGATTCAGCACTCGAGGCGGACATCATCGTGAGCGGCCGTGACCCGTCAAGCAGCCGCCCGCCCCGGGAGACCCCACCAGGCTCGGGCTAGGCTAGGGCCTTTGCCGCCTGACCCAGGTCGCTGACGCTCAGTACGAGCGTGGACGACCCGCCGGAGGGGTTACTGCCGTAAACGTAATTGATATTCACTCCGGCCCTGGCCAGTCGGGAGGCGATCTCCTCCAGCTCCCCGGGGCGGTTGACGGCCTTGAGCATGAGCACCCGTTGAGTGGAGAAATCGAAACGCCCTTTCGTAAGGGCGGCCTTCGCGGCCGCGGTCGGCGAGGCGACCAAGCGAATCCAGCAGCAGTCCACGCCGTCGGCCACTGAGATGGCGTCGATGTTGACTTTCCGGCGGGCCAAGGCGCGGCAGAGCCTGGCCAGCGTTCCCGGGTGATTATCCAGTCCCACGCAAAACTGTGTCGCTTTAGTCATGATGTGTCTCCTGTCCTGACCCGGATCAACGGACATGCACGGGCTGCTGCTATTGCAGCCGGCCAGGGGTGGCCAGTCAACCTTGCCCGGCCGGATTGGGCCGGGCAGCGGCCAACGCCGCCAGCCCGTAAGCAGCGGCGGCCAGGAGGATCACGGCCCGGTACCCGGCGATCATAGCCAGAGCCAGCGACCCAGACGTGGCTGCAACCGAGGCTACGCCGTTGATGCCCCAGGCCCAGGCCACCATTCGTGGCATCCGTGCCGACAGGTCGGCGATGGCGGTCGGCATAGGCAAGCCCATCAGGAAGCCCAGCGGGCAGGCGACGAGCAACGCGGCCGGGACTTGGACCTTGCCCAGCTCCACCTTCCAGCCGGCCAGCAGGAGCGTGCCGATTCCGGTTGCGATGATCGCCGGCGCTAGCCAGATTGGCCGGTGGCCGCCGACCCCGGTGGTCAACCGTTGCCAGCCGGTCGAACTCAGGCTTCCCAGGCCGCTTGCGAGCAGCAGTCCGCCGATGACCACGGCACTGCTGACCACCGGATCGCCCAGCCAGCCAGTGGTGCGGCTGATCAGGGCCATTTCGACGGACATGAACCCCACGCCGATGCCGGCGAAGTATAGGGTGGGCGCGGCCCAGGCGAGGCGTCTCGTCGGCTGCCGAACCGTTGGCCGGCAGCGCCGGCCGAATATGCTGAGGGGCAAGAGAATGACCACAATCGAGGTCACCGCAGCGGCGACTAGCGATGCATACAAGAACAGCCGCCCCAGCTCCACGCGGGTGAGCCAGAGCGGCCCATAGGCCCGCTTCAGGGCGACGATTGCCTGAGGCTTGTAGAAATCCCAGAAAAACGGCCGGTCGTCGCGGGCCGGGCGGACATTCATCAACCAGGCCCGGTAGAACCCCTCACGCCGTGGCGAGAAGATTTCGTCCGCCGCGTAGTGAAGCCAGTCGACCGGACTGCCCGGCGGGCCATCCAGCCTGTCCGGCCGATTGACCTGCTCGATCGGGAGCCCGTCGTACCAGACTGGGGTGAGATTCAGCTCGGCAACCGCCCGTTGCAACGTCTGCCGACGGGCAGGCGTCAGCGGCGAGCGCATCGCGATCGTGCATACCCCGAGATAATCGCGGACCTGAACGATATGACCGGCCGGGTCCGATACGCCCAGCGATTCCAATGCTTCAGCCATGGTGGCCAACAGCCGTACGTTCGCTCGCGGCGGCTGCTCGATCCCGCGCGAAACGGCCAGCACCCCGCCCTCGCTCAATCGCGTCAGGCACTCCGCAAAGGCCTCCACGGTCGCCAGGTGGTCCTCAGCCAAGCCGCGCAAGCCCGGCACGCCCAGGCCCAGGCCCTCCAGCGACACGATCTGGATCAGATCGTACCCGGGGCGGGCAGTGGACCGCAGAAAACGGCGTGGGCTCTGGGTCGAGCAGTGGATCTCGGGAGCCTCCAGCAGCCCGGGCGAGTGCTCGGCCAGAAGGTTCAGGACCGCGGAGTTGGGCTGAACGATATCGACCCGGCCGGCATTCATTCGGCGGGCCAGCCAGGCGTTGGTCCCGCCCACCTCGCCGATCAGAAGCACTGCCGGTCGAGGCGGAATCAAACGGTACGGGAACGCCATCAGGGTGTGATCCATCACCTCAGCCTGATCGAGGCGGCTGATCCGCAGCATCGACCCGGCGGCGTCACCATTGATGACCACCGAGTAAACCGGCGGCGGCCGAATCGCAGGGGCCAGAAACGGCAGATCGTGGAACAGGTCGCTCTCGTATAGCTCGACCTGACCGCGCGGGTCCGCCCGGCAGGCCACCCGCCGGGCCGAACCTTGAGCTACCAGTTGCTCAATCCAGGCACCGTACTTGAACTGGTCATAACGGGGATCCAGCGGCCAACCAAGCTCCGTGCCGACCGCCAAGCCGACCAGTGCCGAGCTTGTCAGAACCCATCTTCCGCGACCTGATCGGCAACCCAGCAGCGCCAGGGCAAACAGTGCCATCGCTGAGCACGGCCACAGTCCATGCCTGACCGGCAGCCTGGAAAGGAGCAACGCTGCTCCGACCGCCCCGCTCGCACCGCCCAGCAGGTTGGCCGCGTAGACCCGCCCCACATGCGGTCCGGCAGTCATCAGCGCAGCGCCCAGCAGAGCTGCTCCGCAAAGGAAGGGCAACAGCCCGGCCAGCCAGTAAACCGACCACCAACCGGCCTGCCCCGGCAGCTCGCTCGGCAGGAAGTGGGCGGTAACCGGCAGTCGGCCCATCAACCGCGGCACCAATATCAGGGTCATAGTGAATCCGGCAGCCGACCAGAACAGAACCGCCCCCGGCGCTGCTCGCACTCGGCGCCCCAGCGCCGCCAGCAGGGTGCCGCTGGCCCCAAAACCCAGCAGCGCCAGGCTGATCACCAAGTAGCCGAAGTGATGCCAGCGTTCGATGAGCATCCGCCGCATTAGCATCACTTCGTACGCAACTAGCCCTGCGCTGATCAGTCCGACGGCCAGGACCGTAGCACCGCCTGACAACCAGTCCCGATGTGGCCCCCCGGGGGTCATTGCTTCTGGATTTTGCCGGTCATGGGAACGAACTGGACGGGCAGGACGTTTCGACTCTGGCGACTATTATCCGCCTGCTTGGTCAGCACCAGCAGGCGCTGCGTCTCATACACCCCGCCGATTGGAATCACCATTCGGCCTCCGGGCTTGAGCTGGTCCCACAGCGGCGGGGGGACATGACCGGCGGCACAGGTAACTATGATGCCATCGAAGGGAGCGTGCTCAGCCCACCCATCATAGCCATCGCCGGCCCGAACCTTGATCGTCCGGTATCCCAACCGGTCCAGCCGCTCCGCAGCCTGCCGGCACAGCGGCTCAATGATCTCCATGGTGAAAACGTATGGGGTCAACTCGCTGAGGACGGCGGCCTGGTAGCCGGAGCCGGTGCCCACCTCCAGCACTTTATCGCCCTCGTTTAGCTGCAACAGTTCGGTCATCAGGGCGACGATGTAGGGCTGAGAGATGGTCTGCCCGTAGCCGATCGGCAAGGGTGTGTCGGCGTAGGCATCCCGCCGGCGAGACTCCGGCACGAATTCGTGACGCGGAACCGCCCGCATCGCAGCCAGCACCCGCCGGTCGATAACCGGCTCACGGAACGGGTCGCCGCGAGCGATTTGCGAGTCAACCATCCGGTCCCGCTCACGCTGACGGTCCGTGGTGCGTGGTCGCGGCCAATGAAGCCGCCCGTCCGGATCGCGGGTCACGCCCGCCCAATAGCCGGCCGGCTCGGTGGTGGTCGGCAAACTGCTCGGGGCGGTCTGAGCATGAGTGGCATAGCCGAGTTCGTCGCCGCCCGACGGCCACCACCCGCTCGGGGACAGCATCCATAGCGCTGCAAGCAGCGCCGCGATCATCAATGCCACCGCTGCCGGTCGCCACACGGCCCGCATTCCACACTGCCCCGCCACCCACCCGGGTTCGGCGCCCTCCAGACCGTAATTGCCACCCGGGATAACTTCACATTCTGGCCTCTAGAGTATACCGTTACCGGACCGTCGGGAGGTGCCGCCGACACCTTCGGTGCGCGGTGCCACGAAACTAGGCGAAGCCGCAGGTGGGCTGGGTTCCGGCCCGTCCGGTCGGGGTCCGAACCCGGAGCCCGCGGCTCGGCAGGCTCTGGAAGGCTGCGAAACCGCATGAAACCCACACTGGTGATTCTCGCCGCCGGCATTGGAAGCCGCTACGGAGGTCTCAAACAGGTCCAGCCCGTGGGCCCGGGCGGGGCGACAATCATGGACTACTCGGTCTACGACGCCATCCGGGCGGGGTTCGGTAAGGCGGTGTTCGTGATCCGTCCGGAAATGGAGAGCACATTCGCCGAGACGCTGGGCAGGCGATTCGCCAGGCACATTGCGGTCAGTTGCGCAGTCCAACGGCTGGACCTGTTGCCGAAAGCCTTTGAGGTTCCGCCCGGCCGAGCCAAGCCCTGGGGCACGGCCCACGCCGTCCTGACCTGCCGGCAGATGGTCCGCGAGCCGTTCGCCGTCATCAATGCCGACGACTTTTATGGGGCCGGAGCGTTCGTCGCCTTGGCGGAATTCCTGCGAGCGCCGCAACCGGGGACGAGACCAACCTATGCCATGGTCGGCTACCGCCTGCGCGACACGCTCAGCGACCGCGGCAGCGTCTCCCGCGCGATCTGCCAGGTCAGTCCGGACGGCTGGCTGCAAAGCATTACTGAGATCACGGGGATCGAGAAGCACGGCGAGGGTGCCCGATTCGTCGACCAGGCGGGCATCGAGCACACCCTGAACGGAGACGAAACGGTCTCAATGAATATGTGGGCATTCCTGCCAACCTTCTTTGCGCAATTGGCTGAAGGGTTCGACCACTTCCTGCGGGAAAGCGACGGCTTGGAATCCCGGGAGTTCTATCTGCCGTCGGCCATTCAGCATCTGATCGCGACCGGCCAAGCCGCAGTTAAGGTGGTGCCGACCAGCGAGAGCTGGTGCGGCATGACCCACCGCGAGGATCAGCCGCGGGTGGAACAGATGATCGCCGGGCTGGTTTCGCGCGGCGTTTATCCGGCACGGCTGTGGCCCTGAGAGGTTGTTTCCGGGCCCAGGGCCGCGTGTTGCGAGCCCGCCCGGGCGGCTCTCAGGTCGCGCCGGCCGACCTTCGGGCTTGTTTTGAGCAGGCAACACTCGCCGGGCGCAACTGGTCGGCCGGCAAACAGGCGAACGGCTTGCTTCGGCCGAGGAAAACGCTAGGATGCTGGGCGTGTGCCGTGACACGGCCCCAGGCGGGGTGTAGCTCAGCCTGGCTTAGAGCGCTTGGTTCGGGACCAAGAGGTCGCAGGTTCGAATCCTGTCACCCCGAGTTTTGTAGCCGCACAGCCCACCGCGCACGGGGGTTAGCAGGCCGGGACGCCATAGGGAGTTTGGCATATGGCATCCCGGCGTCTGAGCCTGCGATCACTAGCCGCCTCCGGACCCCGCAACCGGGAGGTTGAGAACCGGTTCAAGAAAGGAGGCCTGTGACCTGCCGGTGATGCCCAGGCCCTTTTGCTAACCGTCCGTTGAGAAACGACAGCGCTGAATTTCCGAGTCCGGCGCGACCGCAATAGCGAGCCGAAAACGTCGGACCCGGAGGTTCGGCACTACTGATTCGAGCATGCCCAGCAGTTTTTCAACGGGCACCGCAGGAGTGTTACGGGCAGCGTGGTAAGTGGCAAGTCGATCCGTCACTTGCGGTTGGGGCTCTGACCGCCGGCCGGGCGGCCTCTGCCTTAGAGGGAGAGGCTATACGTCAGCCGCTTTCTGGGCCGGGAGGCTTTCCCGGCCCGGAGGGGCGTGAGGAGTCCGGCCGCGTTCTCTTCTGGTCCAGGATCCAGCTCACCGCGTCTCGCAGTGTCTTGGCATCGAAGGGCTTCTCCAGGAACATGTCGGCCGACATCGCGTCGGGGCACACCTCACGGCCGTATTCCATGCCGATGGACTGGCCGATTGCGGACATGAGGACCAGAGGAATGCTCTTTAGTTGGCTGTCCCGCCGCAATTCGCAGGCGACCTGCAAGCCCTCCGAGGGGTGGGCCAACATGATGTCCAGCAGGACCAGGTCGGGCGGTTGGCGCCGAATCGCCTCCAGACCGGCCTGCCCGGTCTGGTAGCAGGTGACGGTGTAACCGAGCGGTTTGAGGATCATTTCGACGGCCGCGTGCATGTCCGGATCGTCGTCGATGAGCAGAATTCGGGCTGCCGTCGGGGGGCTCATAGGGGCGCCGTCCGGGCAACGCCTAGGTCCCCGCCGCCAACTGAACCAGCGCTCCTTGGAGGCGATGGGCAAGCGTCGCCGCTAGTTCCTTGAGCAGATGATACCCCAAAGTGTGGTCCCGCTCACATAGCTGACGGATCGCGGGTCCGTCGATCCGCACCGCGCGGCCGGCCTCGCGCGGGATGGCAGTTGCCGTACAGCGGTAGGGTTCCACCAGCGCGGACCAGCCGATCAAGTCGCCCGCCACGACCGTGTCCACCACGCGCCCCTGGTCGATGTTCTGCTGGTAGACGATGTCGACCTGGCCGGCGCGAAGGATGAACAAGGCCCGGGCCGGATCGCCCTCCTTGAACAGCGGCTCGCCGGGCCGTAGCTGGTGCTCCTCGGCAATGGCGGCCACCGCCTTGAGACTCTCGGCCCCGACGCCCGCGAAATACGGGAAAACGCGGAGGATTTCGACCGACACCATGCTCCTACCTCCACTCGGCCAACAGGGATCGCACCAGCTCGGACGCGCGTGATATAGCTGCGGCCACCGCAGGCGTGCACTCCTCGCCGAAGAGCTCTACCTCGGCGGCTTCGACGGCGACGATGCGGATATCGCGGGGGCTGGGCAGTCTGGCTCCCGCACGTCGCCCCAGCTCCAGGGCAGTCCACAGGTCCAGGTCGTGCGTGGAGCTGACGTGTCGCGTAGGCCGTCCTTCGGACGGCAGCAGACTCACCGTGCCGGGCGGTGCACCGCTGCGCTGGGCGTCGATGATGATGGCCCGGTCGTACCCGATCAGGCGCTCCATCAGGCGCAGGCCGCCCCGGTAGTCTTCAGCCAGCTCCACGCCCTCCAGGCCGCTCAGGGCCGGCCTCAGCGACTCGATGACCCGCAACCCGACGCTGTCGTCGGTCAGGAGCGGGTTTCCCAGACCCAGCACGATCGTCTGGAGGATTTCGGCGGCCGTCGGGTCGGCCGCGGGCCGGGGCGCCCAAGCCGGTGTTTGCGCTGCGGCGGACATCGCGGCCCCGCGCTATCCTGAAACCGGATGCCGGCCAGTCCGGCTGATCGTCTGGAGCACTTGCCCGTCGGGCGCCCTCAAGACGACCGTGAGCGGCATCTGACCCGGCAAGTAGTGGGTGGCACAGCCTAGACAAGGGTCATATGCCCGGAACGCCATCTCGATCTTGTTCAGGAGGGCTTCCGTGACCGTGGTGCCCTTGCGGATCAGCGCCTTGGCGGCCTCCTTGATCGACAGATTGATCGGAGCATAGTTGTTGGTCGTGCCCACGATCAGGTTCACGCGGGTCAGCACGCCGCGCTCGTCGGTCCAGTAGTGATGAGTCAGCGTGCCGCGGGGAGCCTCGACGCAGCCGACGCCCTCATCGGGCGTGGCGGTCGGTAGGACTCGGTATTCGGTGCCGGTGATTTCCGGGTCGGTGGCCAGCTCCACCCAGCGTTCGGCGGCGTAGAGAAGCTCGATCAGTCGCGCCCAGTGCGTCGCTAGAGTGTGGTTCACCGGCTTGCCGCCGAGCACGTCGTACATCCGCTCATATTCCTTTTGTGCCAGGGGGGTGGCCATGCCGTCGGCGGCGTTCAGGCGCGAGAGCGGAGTAGCCTTGTACAACCCCGAGTCCTCTCCGTCCACGAAGCCCTTCCAACCGACCCGCTTGAGAAACGGGAATTTCAGATAAGACCACGGCTCGACATGCTCGGCGACGTACTCACGATAGTCTTTCGCGGGGTACTTGGCGTGCTCGCGACCGTCCGGTCCGACGACGCGAATCAACCCATCATAGAAGTTCACGCGGTTGTTGGCATCGACCGTCCCCATGTTGTAGGTGCGGTGCGTGTAAGCCTGACTGGTGATGAGTTGCACATACTCGCGGTTGCCAAGCACGATGTCGTTGAATAGCTGGAGCGAGAACTTGGCGAACTCGATCGCGTCACGCCCCAGCGTCTCGATCTCCTTGCGCTGCTCCTCGGTGATCCCGCGACTGACGCCCCCGGGCAGCCCCCAGTTGGGATGCACTTTGCGGCCGCCGATCATCTCGATCAGGTTGTGGCCGTCGCGGCGCATCTTGAGGACCTTGCCGGCAATCTCCATTCCCACCTTCTGGATCACGCCCAGAATGTTGCGCTGCTCGGGAGGCGCGTCCGGGCCCATCACGAAGTCCGGGCCGCCCAGCGCGTAGAAGTGGGTCGTGTGATCGGTGGCGAAGAAGATGCAGTAAAACATCTCCCGAAGCTTCTTGGCAGTCGGAGGCGGATCGACATGAAAAAGCGCGTCCAGCGTTTTGGTCGATGCTATGTGGTGGGCTTCCGGACATACGCCACAGATCCGCGACGTCAGATTGGGCATGTCCTCGGCCAGCCGGCCGACACAGAACCGCTCGAAGCCGCGCAATTCCGGCACCTGGAGATAGGCTTCGGCCACGTCGCCCTTGGGGGTCAGGAAGATATCTATCTTCCCGTGGCCTTCCAGACGGGTGATCGGATCAATACTGATGCGCTGCGTCGTCATCGGTGAATGCTCCAGCTACGCTTGGGCGACGGCCTTGGGCCGCGGCAGTTCGTGCCGTTCGGCATCCGGCACCAGTGCCGCCCGCCTCAGAAGGCTGCCGGCCAGGCTGAAACGGTAGAAAGTACCCAGCGGGTCCGGGATGCCTTCGCGGATGATCCGGTCGATCTCTTCGGGGTCCTGCGAGTCGATCACCGAAGCCAGGGCGGTCATCAGCCGGGCCCCGAAGTCCTCCACCCCCTCGTTCGGCCCGTAGCAGCCGATGCAGGGCGAGTTCACCTGGGGGCATCGGGCCCCGCAGCCGGCCCGGGTGGCCGGGCCGCAACACACCAGACCCTGTTCCAGAAGGCAGGTGCTGGAATCTGGAATGACCTGCCAGGGCCGCTTGAATGCCTTGATCTTCTTTTCGCTGCGAGTTCGCGGGCACTCGTCGCAACAGGTGGTCGTCGTTCCGATCACCGACCCGGCCGGCGGCAGCTTGCCCTCCAGAATCGCGACCACCGCATCCCAGATGCGCGGCGCCTCCGGCGGACAGCCCGGCAGAAAATAGTCGACCGCCACCGTCTGGCCGAGCGTCCGCACCGTGTCGTAGAAAACCGGGAGCGACAGGTGGTAGCCGTCGCACCGCAGTTGCGACTGAGGAACGATGTGCTTGGGGTTATCCGTGGAAGGGTTCTCGCAGTAAACGGCCTGGAAGATCTCCTCCCGGTTGGTCAGGTTCGCCAGGCCCGGAATACAGCCCTCCGTGGCGCAGGAACCGAAGGCCACCAGCACCTTCGACTTGGCCCGCAGCAGCTTGGCCATGTACTCCTGTTCGCTGGTGCGGATGCCGCCGTTGAAGAGGCAGACGTCGATAGATTGGTCGGGCCAGCGCTCGACGTCCCGCACCTTGGTGTCCATGATGCACGGACAGAACACGATGTCGAACGCGTTGGCGACGTCCAGAATCTTCTCGTTCAAAGCGAGAATCGCGATCTCGCACCCGCCGCACGAGGCGGCCCAGTAGATTGCCAGCTTGCCCTTGCTGCTCACCGCCCGACCTCCATCGCCTGCTGATGTTCCAGCAGGATCTTTTCCACTTCTTCGAGCTGCCCGCGCTGGTCGGCCCAGTTCGCCGACCAGTTCAGCGGACCCAGCGTGCGGATGTCCTCCACCATCTGGTCGATCGCCTCGGCCAGTTGCGAGCCCTCCGCGGCCGACGCCCACACCAGCCGCACTCTTCGTTCGCTAATACCCAGCTCCCGGAGCGTGTATCTCAGCATGGCGAACCGCCGCATGGTCTTGTAGTTCTGCTCCAGATAGTGGCATTCGCCCGGGTGACAGCCGGCGATCAGCACGCCGTCCGCCCCCAGGGCCAGGGCTTTGAGCACAAACGACGGGTCGACGCGTCCGCTGCACATCAGCCGGACCACGCGCACGTTGGGGGCATGCTTGATCCGTGCCGTGCCGGCTCCGTCGGCCGCCCGGTAAGAACACCAGTTGCAGAAAAAGCCGACGATCTTTGGTTCGAAGACTTCGCGCTGCATCCTCTCACTCCTACGACGCGGCGGGTTCCAGACTGGGCTCCTCCACGACCCCGGCCAGTTGCCCTTCGCCGCGCGCGTCCCAGAGCAGCCCCTCGATCTCCGCTTCCACCTGGTCCTTGTCAAAGTGTGCCCCGGCGATAGCCCCAGCCGGGCAAGCTGCAACGCAGGTGCCGCAGCCCTTGCACAAGGCTGGATTCACCCGGCTGACCTTCTGGTCTTCCAGAAAGTCGATGGCGTTGAATGGGCAGAGGTTATTGCAGATCCGGCACCCGGAGCACTTCTCCTCGTTGATCGAGGCCACCACCGGCTCGATCATCACCGTGCCTTTGCTGATCATGCCCTGCACCCGGGCGGCCGCTGCGGCACCCTGGGCCACCGAGTCGGGGATATCCTTGGGCCCATGGCAAGCCCCGGCGATGAAGACCCCCTCAGTCATGGTGGCCACTGGGTCCAGCTTGGCGTGACGTTCGATGAACCAGCCAGCCATGCTGCACGAAATGCCGACCTTCAGGCCGGTCTCGCGGGCATCACGCCGCGGCTCAATCGCGCCCATCAGCACCACCATGTCCACCGGGATGCGGCGTTGCTTGCCCAGCAGCGTGTCCTCAACCTGCACGATGAGCTTGCCCTCCTCATGCGGGTACCGGGGCATGTCGGTGACCTCCGCCACCTTGCCCCGGACAAACAGCATGCCCTCATCGAGCAGCCGCTGATAAAACTCCTCGTAGTCCTTCTTGTTCGGCCGGATGTCGATATAGCAGGCGTAGACCTTGGCCCCGGTCTTCTCCATGACCAGGTGCCCGAGCTTGAGCGAGAGCATGCAGCAGATGCCCGAGCAGTAGGTGTTGTAGCGCTGGTCGCGGCTGCCGACGCAATGCACGATGCATACCGACTTCGGCTCAGTGACGCCGTCGCGGAGCACGATCCGGCCGCCGGTCGGCCCCGACGCGTTGCACATCCGCTCGAACTCCAGGCTGGTAAAAACGTTGGCCAGCCTTCCATATCCGTACTGAGGGATCCGCCGGCAATCGAACAGATCCCAGCCGGTGGCCACGATGATGTTCCCCACGTTCACTTCCAACATTTCATCCTGCTGGTCGAAGTCGACCGCTCCGGTGGGACAGAGCTTCTCGCAGGCCCGGCAGCGCTGCCGCTCGAACCAGATGCACGACTTGGTGTCGATCACCGGAATCTTCGGCACCGCCTGCGGGAACGGGGTGTAAATCGCCTTGCGATAGCCCATCCCGGCCTCGAATACCTCATCCACCACCTTGCGTGGGCACTTCTCGATGCACAGGCCGCAACCCGTGCACTTGTCCTCGCGTACGTAGCGGGCCTTCCGGCGAATTCGCACCTTGAAATTGCCGATCGAGCCCGAGACCTCCTCCAGCTCCGAGTAGGTCAGCAGCGTGATCTTCTCATGCTGCCCCGCCTCGGACATCTTCGGCGTCAGGATGCACGCCGCACAGTCCAGCGTGGGAAACGTCTTGTCGTACTGGGCCATGTGGCCGCCGATGCTGGGCTCGCGCTCCACCAGGTAAACCGGATACCCGGCGTCGGCCAGCTCCAGGGCCGCCTGAATGCCGGCGATGCCGCCTCCCAAAACCAGAGTATGCTGGTCAACCTGGACCGGCATCGGCTCCAGCGGCCGGTGCCGTTGCACCCGGGCCACCGCACCCGCGACCAGCGCCTTGACCTTGCTGGTGGCGGCCTGCTTGTCCCGGGTCACCCAGGAAACGTGCTCGCGAATGTTGGCCATCTGTAACAGGAAGGGATTCAAACCGGCATTCGCGCAGGCCCGCCGGAAAGTCCGCTCGTGCAGGTGCGGCGAGCAGGCGGCTACCACGACGCGCGTCAGCCCTTCCTTCTTGATGTCGTCCTCGATCAGCGCCTGCCCAAGCGAAGAGCACATGAATTTGTACTCGCGGGCCACGACCACGCCGTCGAGCCTGCCCACCCAGCGGGTCACTTCCTCCACATCCACCGTACCGGCAATGTTGCTGCCGCAGTGGCAAACATAAACGCCAACTCGTTCGGCCATAGGCCGGCCTCCTATTGCGCTGCGGATTGCTGTGGCACCGGACTGGGGCCGGTACCCGTGGCCGAGCTGCTCACCGGCGCAGCGCCGACATTACACGCCTCAGCCACCAGCTCGATCAGGTCCTTGACGATCAGGCGGCCTTCCAGCCCAGTGGTCTTGACCGCGTCGCGGTACATGGTCAGGTCCTTGGGACAGGCCACCACGAAATACTGGACATTCCGGAGTGCCGCGGCCTCGCGGATGCGGCTTTCGGCCGGGCGCTCCCTGATTTGACCCTCTTCCATCCAGATGCGTCCCCCGCCGGCCCCGCAGCAGAGGGCCCGGTCCCGGTTGCGAGGCATCTCAACCAGCCGGCACCCGATGGCCCTCAGCACGCGACGAGGCGCGTCATAAACCCCGTTGTACCTCCCAAGGTAGCAGGGATCATGGTAGGTCACGGCGCAGCCCAGCCCCTGCCGCACCGTCAGCCGACCGTCGGACAGCAGCTCATCCAGAAGCTCGGCATAGTGCAGCACCGGGTACTTCTGGCCCAGGTACTGGGACGACCCGTCCTGCCAGACATACTCGTTCTTCAGCGTGTTGTAGGTGTGCGGATCGGTCGTCACGATCCGCTCAAACTGGCATTTCTGGAGCGCGGCCAGATTCTTCTGCACCAGCAGCTCGAACAGCCCTTCCTCCCCGGCCCTCCGCACGTCGTTGCCGGCGTTACGCTCCGCGTCGTAGAGCAGGCCATAGTCCACACCCGCCGCCTGAAACACCCGGGCCGTCGTCTGCGTCACCTCGGTCAACGCCGGGCTGTACGAGGCGTAGTCCCCCGGGAACCACAGGGTCTGGGCCGGCTCCTTGCGGATGTCCTTGATCTTGAAATCCAGCCCGGTCGTCCACCTGGCCCGCTGCTTGTCGGATTTCCCGAACGAGTTCCCATAACGTCGCAGATTGTTCAGGGCGGTCGTCAACTGGTTGTCGGCCCGCTGCTGGGCCAGCAGGGCTCGGCGCAGGTCCACCAGCACATCCACGTGCTCGATCAACACCGGACATTCGGCGACGCAGGCTCGACAGGTCGTACAGGCCCAGGCCACCGCGTCCTCTACCACCCGGCCGGTAAAGACCGGCGGGTCGGCGGAGAGCTGCCCACCCCTGCTTGCCAGCGCCGGACCATCCTGCGCCAAGACGTCCCTGATGGCCAGGATGACCTTCTTGGGCGACAGCGACTGTCCAGCGCCATGGGCCGGGCAGGCATCCTGGCAACGCCCGCACTCGGTGCAGGCGTCGCCGGCCATAAGCTGCGTCCAGGTGAAGTCGCGCAGCGTAACAACGCCTGCGGCCCCGTCGCGTTGGAACGCCGGTACCAGTCGCCCGGCCGGCTGGTCGAGCTTGGAGAAGAACACATTGAGCGGCGAGGTGATGACGTGGACCAGCGTGCCGGCCGGCAGCGTCAGCAGGAGCACGGCCACCAGACCGGCATGCACCAGCCACATGCCGAGGTGAATCCTGGTCATCTCCGCCACGGAAAGCCCCCCTCCCAGCCATAGTTGCGCCACCAGCCACCCGGCCGGAGTGAACCAGCCGAGAGCAGGGCGCCAGCCGGGTTGAAGCTCCGGCTGACGCGCGACGCACGCCAGCCGCAACGACTCGGTCGTCAGCCCGGTCACCACGATCAGGAAGATCAGCACCAGGGCCAGGGCAAAAGGCGTCGTCAAGGTCAGCCGCTGGGGGCGCTGCACAAACCGCCGGTAGCCGGCCAGCACGAACCCCACCAGAAAGATGACCGTGAAAACGTCCAGAACCAGCTTATAGCCCTGGTACAGCGGCCCGCGCAGAAACTTGACCACGTCCGCGTCGATGGTCGCCAAGGCGGTGCCGAGGAAAAATACGAAGAACCCCCAGGCAATGGCGAAATGCATCAGCCCCGGGTACTTCTGCCGCCAGACTTTGACCTGAGCCAGCCCGTACTTGAGCAAACGCCGCACGCGAACTACGGGCTGATCCCAGCGCCGTTCCGGACGTCCCACCAGCCACCAGAGGCGGATCCGCAGATACACCCGGACCAACATGATCACGGTGCACAGCGGCAGTACGCCGTAGGTGATGACAATCGCCAGCGTGCGCCAGCCGCCGTCCAGACCCCAGAAGTTGATCCGTTCAATCATCGCATAACCCGGGCGACTTACCCCTTCCTGAGGCTTGCGGTCAGCTTGGGAATCAGCTCCAGAACGTCCACCGCGGCGCCGAAGTGGGCAAAGCCGTAAATCGGCGCCTTTTCATCCCGGTTGACTGCCACGATGAGTTCCGCGTCGCGCATGCCTTCCGCGTGCTCCGGCGCGCCGCTGATACCCAGCGCCAGATACAACTTGGGCTTTACCTGCTTGCCGGATTTGCCGACCAGCCGGGTGACCGGCAGCCACTCCTGGTCGATGACCGGCCGCGATCCCGCGACCACCCCCCCCAGCGCCTTGGCCAGCTCCTCAGCCAGGGCGATGTTGTCCTTGTTCTGGATCCCGCGCCCCACCGACACCAGAATCGCCTCCTTGGCGATGTCGACATCCCCGGTCGGAGGCTCGATGTACTGCTTGAAACGGGTTCGCAACTGGTCCAGCCCGGCCGGCGGCGCGACGGTCTCAACCGCCGGCGACCGGGCGGCTCGGCCCTCCTCCGGCTTGTATCCCCCGGACATCACGGTCGCCAGACAGGTGGGTTCCGGCAGCGGTCCGGTGGCGATCAGTTTTCCGCCGCAAGTCAGGGCCGAGTACTGCACCGTTCCCCCATCTTGCGAGAAGCTCCGGCACCCGCTGATGATCGGAACCCGTAGCCGCCGGGCCAGACCGCAGGCCAGATCGGTTCCCATGGCCGTGTGTCCCAGGAGCACCACGCGCGGCTTGTGCTGCTGCAACAGGGCGGTAACGACCGAAAGATGGGCCTCGGGGTTGAACTCTGCCAGGCTCGGGTGCTCGACGCACACCACCCGGTCGGCCGCGCCCAGCTCGCCGGCCAGTTTCTGCGCATCATGCCCGATCAGCAGAGCGGTCAGCTTGGTCTTGAGAGCCTCGGCTAACCCGCGTCCGCCGGCCAGCATGGTAAACGTGATCTCGGTCACCCTGCCACGCAGCGTTTCGACTACGACGCACACTTCACCGCACATGGTTCATCCTCAAGCGGGCAACCCAAGCCCGCGCCACTTGGCCTGGTCAGGTCACAAGACCCCGCTCCCGCAGCAGGGCCACTATCTTCTGGGCCACCTGCTGCGCGTCACCCTCGATCATCTCGGCCCGGGCGCCCGACTCCGGCAGCGCCATCGCGGACACCGGGACTTCGAGCTCCGCGGTCACCTCTCCGACCGCGATCTCCTCGATCCTGGCGGTCTTCATCGCCTCCATGACCTTGCTGGTGACGACATAGCGTGGCGGCTTTTCGGCGGCCTGGATTCCCAGCACGGCCGGCCCGCTGACTTCGATCTCCGCGTTCAGCCCGCCGGGATACTCTTTCTGGACCACCAGCCGTCCATCGGCCGCGGTCACCCTGGTCACATATCCCACATAGGGCAGCCCAAGCTGCTCAGCCAGCAGCGGCCCGATGAACCCGTCCAGGTCATCGACCGCCTGGGTGCCGGTCAGGATCAGGTCGAAGGGGAGGTCGCCGAGCGCCTGCCGAAAAGCCGCGGTGATGCGCTGGTTGCTCGGTCCCTGGTCGAAGCCTTCGCCGGTCAGCTTGATCGCCCGGTCGGCGCCTTTGGCGATCGCGGTGAAAAGGGTCTCATCGACGTCGCCGAAGTCCAGCGTAAGCACGGTGACCTTCCCGCCATGCCGTTCCTTGAGCAGCAGAGCCTCCTCCAGGGCGTGCTCGTCCAGCTCGTTGGGTATCAGCCGCAGAAAGCTGCGGTCGAGCAGCCCCGTGCCGGGATCGATCTCCAGGTCTTCTACCAGGTCCGGCACGAACTTGACCAAGACTACGATCTCCATCGCGGACGCTCCTTGCAGATGGCCCGGCCGCACAAGAACCGGCGGCCTAGCCGAACATGGACTCCGCCAGTAACTCGACGACGTCCCTCACCGCCAACTTGCCCTCGTTGCCCGTGCTCTTGACTGCGTCCTCGAACCGGGGGGTTTCGTACGGGCAAGCGACCGCGAGCACGTTGGCCCCAGCCGCGAGGGCTTCCTTTATGCGCCACTCGGTCGTTCGGGTGTGGGCTTTTTCCCAGGAGAAACCATCCAACCACATCCCGCCGCCCCCGCCGCCGCAGCAGATGCTCAGGGCCCGGTTGTGCGACATCTCCACCAGCTCCACGCCCGGGATGGCTTGCAGCAACTGACGCGGCTCTTCGTAGATGTTGTTGTCGTTGGCCCGGCCCAGGTAGCAGGGGTCGTGGTACGTGACCCGCTGGGCCCCGCGATTCTGCAACAGCGGTTTGATCCGGTCCAAGTGCTCCACCAGGTACTGGGTATGGTGCTTGACCGGCCGGTCGAACCCCAGCCGCGGATACTCGTGTTTCAGTGCGTTGTAGGCGTGCGGGTCGGCCGTGATGATCTCCCCAAAAGTGTACTTGCTCATCGCCGTGATGTTCTTGCGGGCCAGCAGCTCGAACAAACCCCACTCCCCGGTGAACGCTTGCGTATCCCCGTCGCTGTTCTCCTCCGGACCCAGGATGCCGAAATCCACGTCCAGCACGTACAGCACCTTGGCCAGCGCCCGCGTCACCTGCTGCACCCGCGGGTGGTACGAGCCGTAGTCCCCCACGAACCACAGCACGTCCACCGGCCGCTTATGACTGGCCATCACCGGGACCGGAACGGTGAAATCCTTGGCCCAGTCCGCCCGCTTCTTGGGCGACTCCCCCAGCGCGTTGCCGTACCGGCGCGAGTTCCCCAGTGCGGTCTGCAACTCCGCCGGGATGCTCCCCGCCACCAGCATCTCAGTCTTCAGCGTCGACAGCAGACCCCGCGTCAGTGGAATCTTGCTCGGGCACACGCTGGCGCAGGCGAAACACGACACGCACAGCCAGATCGTGTCGCTTTCCAGCACCCCGTACCAATCGTCGGCCCGAAGGGCGGCGATCAGCGACCGCGGCGGGTAGTCCATCGCGAACCCGTACGGGCACACCCCGCTACAGGTCCCGCATTGCAGACACTTGCGGATCTGCTTCCCGTCCGGCGTAGCCCGGATCACTTTGTCGAGAAACTCGTACGGTGTGGGAACCGACATGCTTGGACACCTCACGGCCCCGCGCGGCCGAATCGCGCTGACCAACCAATGGGCAGGCTATGGTTCATGCTTTGGCCGTCCGAGACCTCACGCCAAAAGAGTCAGCAACCGGCGGCTCACCGCCCGACGCCACGTCGGCCAGCTCAACCGAATCGAACCTGCGGTCATCCTCCCCACTCAGCAGGTCTACACACAAGCGCGGCACCCGGACCAACGGGGACCGCGAGAGGCGAGCCAACAACTGGGCCCGACTGTTGACCTCAAAGTGACGGTACAAACGCTTCACGTGATCGTGGACCGTGTGTGGGCTGAGTCCCAGCTTCGACACGATCCCACCCTCCGACAACCCCTCCAGCAGTAGCTCCAGCGTCCGCTGCAATTGAGGCGACAGGTCGGCCCCCGACTCATCCCCGACCCAGCGCCACATTCGGCCCAGCTCGGAATGCAACAGCCCCACCATCCGCCGCTCCACTTCCCCGAACGGGCCCCGGCGACCAGAACGAGTCAGAATCAGTAGATGAACCAATCGTTTGGCGGGCAGGTATTGGTTCGAGCAGATGAAGTGCTCGCAGTCGAGGGCCCGCCAGGGGTCAACATCGGAGTGCTGCCGCCAAGCCCGGCCTCCAGCCATCTCCCGACGCGTGCGCGCGCACGTCGCGTTCAACAAGCCAGGGCCGCTCCCGGTCGTAAATTCCAACGCAAAAGCCCCTCGCTCCACCAACGCCCGATAAATGGATATCAGTCGCGGCTCACTGAACCCGCTTACCAC
>CAYZXK010000160.1:0-2001 GCA_964482395.1 uncultured Planctomycetales bacterium
ATCTGGGTGACCAGTTGCTGCTGGCCCTGCCCGGCCACTCCTCCGAACTGACCGCCCTGCTGTTGCTGCTGCTGGCCCTGTCCGAACATTCCGCCGCCGGCCCCGCCGCCGCCGCCGCCGCCGGTCTGGCCCAGGCCCTGGGTGACGTTGAAAGTGGTCTGGCGGGGCGCCCGCGGCAGATCGATCAGCAGGTCGCGGATGTCGTAAATGAGGACCAGCTTGTCGCGGTCGAGCTTGCTCTTGGTGGCCACCCGCAGCAGCCCGTCGCCGATCGCGTAGGCCAGTCGGACGTCGCCTCCGGCCTGGATCAGCACCTCGTTCAGCACCGCCCGGGCGGTGACGTTGGCGAGATGGAGCGTGATGGGCTTGTCGCGGTCAATTGCGTTGTCGGTCAGGTCCGGCCAATCGACTACCAGATTGACTTTGGTAACGTCCTTGAGGAAATCCATGACCTGCTCAAGGGGAGTTTCCTCGAAGCGGATATCCGGCAGGGCCAGATCGAGCTGACGGTTCAGCTCGATATCGCCCAGGTCTCGTCCGGTGCCGATCCCGGCTTTGTCCCGCCGAGCGGTCAGCTCCAGCCAGTTTCGCGGGTACATCACGTCCACGTCCCAGGGGATGAGAGCCTCGTCCGCGTTGATCAGGGCCTGGCGGGTCTGAGCACTCAGGTCCCCCCGCCAGCGGGTCTGCTGATCAAAGGATTCCAGGTCCTCGGCCCAGTTGAGCTGATATCGGGCCTCGGCGTTGGTGGGCTCGATCCGCAGGATTTCACGCAGCACCTCGGCCGCCTCGGAGAACCGGCGTTCGCGACGCAACTGCTCGGCCGAATTGAACAGTTGCAGCACCTTCTCGGCCTTCTGCTGTTCGATCTGCTGCTTGCGACGCATGATCTGGTCGCGGATTTCCTGGCGCTGCCGATCGGCCGTCACCCGGGCATATTCATCGGCCGCCTGTTCCACCTCCCGCTTGAGCCTCAGCAGCCCGTCCTTGGCGGCCTGATACTTCGAGATCGGCTCCGCGTAGCGGGCGGCCGCTTCGATGGCCTGCAACGCGGCGGCAACCTGCTTGCGCGCCGCCACAAAGTCATTATTGCCCATGGCGGTCCGGGTCTCCGCCTCCAGGGCCTCCGCCTTGGCCACCGCGCGCTGCCAGAGCAGTTCATCCCGCATTCGCAGCTCATCGGTCGGCGTCAGCCGACGGTGTCCCTCCGCCGGCGGCTGGGCCGGAGCCTGGGCCGGTTGAGTGGCCGTTCCCGCAGGTTGACCAACCGGCAATTCAGTAACCAGCGTGCCCTCCACCACCCCCGACGGCCCGGCCGCTTCAGCCAACTTCCTCTTCTCGGTGATCCGCTCGCACTGCATGCTGGCGTGAGCCTGTGCCTCCAACGGCGCGAACCGGTTATGCTCGACGGCGTGGTAGTACCGCTCAGCCGCGTCCCATTCACCGTCCTCGAACGCCTGATCGCCCGCCGCCAGGTCTTGAGCCGCCTTCTCGCTGCCGCGGATCGCCTCCGGCAACTGATCGAGCATCCGGTCCAACTCCTGCTTCTCGGCATCGGTGAGCGTCTCCCGGTCGACCTGCAACAACAGCTCCTGGGCGGCCTTATACTCACGCCGCTGGAATAGTTCGATTGCCGCCTTGAGCTGCTGGTCCTCAGCCGCCGCCGGGGCCAGCAGGACGCCAACTGCCAATGCCAGCCCACTCCAGACCCTCGCCACAGATAACATCCGGATCTCCTTCGATTTCAACAGACCGGACTCGCTGAGCGGAGCCGGACTGTCAGCCGGGCTGATACTAGCGCTTGCGTATCGCCCGACCGTCCACACTGACCGAACCCACTGCCACGGTCGGGATGGATGAATCAATAAAGCCTGGCATGGGCGGCAGTCTAGCCCCCCGCCTGGCTCCATGCAACTGACCGGCAGCCCCGCCGGCGGATTCGTCCCGGCGGCAGCCGGCGCCGACCCGGCCGCACCACCCCTGCCCTCCCCGGCCCACTGC
>CAYZXK010000161.1:0-4747 GCA_964482395.1 uncultured Planctomycetales bacterium
AAGCTGTTGGCTAACGAGGACGAATTGCGTCGGCTGCGCGAGAAACGCAGCGCCGGACTGGCCGAAATCGGCCTGTGGCAGTCGCACCTGGCCGCCCTGGAGCGGGTCCTGACAGCCGAGAGCGGCGACCGCGGCACGCAGTTCACTTTGATCGAGGAACCGAAAGATGATGAGCGCCCGGTCAAGCCGCTGCTAACGACGGTGTTTCTGGTTTGCGGCGGGCTGGGCCTGGCGGCCGCGGGCCTGGCGGTGATTCTGAGCGAGCTGTCCGACCGTTCGTTCCGCTCGGTCGGCCAGGTGGTCCGGGTCCTGGGGGTGCCGATCCTGGAATGCGTGGGAGTCATTCCGACCCCACGCCAGCGCCAAGCTGCACTCCGATCACGACTGCTGTGGGCCCCGGCCCTGCTCGGCTTGACGACCCTGCTGGTCACGTCCGCCGGATTGGCCTGGGCCAGTCTCGCCTACCCGGACTGGCACCGACAGACCATGCGGCAGGTTCAGCAGGTTTTCACCGCGATCGGCCTGCCCCCGGTAGTGGCGGCCAACCAGCCGCCGAGCTGAAAGGTCAGCCATGAGTTCCATGACGAAGGTCATGCAGAAGCTTGCGGGAACCGGCGGACCGGCTGACCAGGCCGCCGCCATTGCCGACACCCAGCTCTCAGAGCCGCCAAGCGCAGCATCGGCTTTCGTCGCCGAGGGCGGAGCCAGCCCCCCGCGAGCCTTTGCACTGCCGACCCTGAACGATGAAACGAGCACCTGGCAAACGCATCAGGTCGACCCGTCGATAATCGCATTCCATGACCGGTACTCGACCATCTGCGAACGGTACCGCTCCATCCGGGCCCGCCTGCTGACCATGAACCCCACCCGGGCTCCGCAGGTCATCGCCCTCACCAGCGCGGTACGCCGGGAGGGCAAAAGCGTCTCTGCCGCCAACCTCAGTCTGGTGATGGCCGAAGGCGGCGAACAGCGGGTACTGCTGGTGGATGCCGACCTGCGCCGGGGCTCGATCGCGCGCCTGCTGGGAATCCCGGAAAGCCCCGGACTGGTCGAGCTGCTGCGGGGGCAAGCGACGCTGGCCGAAACACTGCGGCCCAGTCCCCTGCCCAACCTGCGGGTGCTCCCGGCCGGCACGGTCGGCAAGAGCGGGTGCGCCGAACTGCTCGGGGGGGCGGCGGTAACCAGCCTGCTCAACACATTCCGCCGGGTCTTCGATTACACCCTGGTGGATACCCCACCGGTCACCATCGTGTCAGACGTGTGCCTGCTGGCACCTCGGTGCGACGGGGCGATCCTGGTAATTCAGATGCACCGTACGCCGGAACCAACCGTGCAGCAGGCGGTCCGCACCCTCCAGGCCAATCAGGTGCGAATCCTCGGGTCCATTCTGTCGCACTTCAGCGAGCGCGATAACGGCTACTATGACAACTATCCGACCAGCCGCGGGCTGTGAGCCGCAGATGATCAGCAGGTCGTCCGTCGCGGACCGCGAGGCCCTCAGCCCGCCCTCCCGGCTCGCACCGGTGGAGGTAAGCCCGGGCGCCGGCCAGACCGATCTGGCCGCCTGGAGCGGATACCTGGAGCACGCCCCGGAAGCCAGTGTCTTCCATCACCCCGATTGGTGCGGCGTGGTGGAGCGGATCTTCGGACATCGGCCACTGCACCTGCTGGCCTGGCGCGGGTCGCGTCTGGTCGGGGTGCTGCCGCTGATGGAAGTCGACAGCCTGCTGGGCGGCCGAATGCACGTCAGCGTTCCTTACGGGACCTACGGCGGGATCCTGGCCGACGACGCCCAAGTGGTTTCTGCCCTGGCCTCCGCGGCCGAACAACAGGCCGACCGACGCGGGGCCAGTGTCCTCGAGCTGCGCTCCGCCCGAGCCATGATACCCGGCTGGCCAACCGTGGACGGCTACTTGGGCTTCATTCGGCAGTTGCCCGCCCGGCCCGAGGAGGTGGCCGGGTTCCTCCCCAAGCGTGCCCGGGCGGCGGCCCGCCACGCCCGGGATCGCGATGGCCTGGTGGTCGAGCACAACCCAGGGCTGGCACCCACGGTCTGGAAGCTCTACTGCCGCGGCATGCGCCGACTGGGATCAATCAACTATCCATACCGCTTGTTCGCCGAGCTGATCCAGCGGTGGGGGTCGCAGGTCTGGGTCAGCGTCGCCTGGCTGAAGCGACGCCCGGTCGCCGGCACGATCTGCCTGCTCTTCGGCGACACCATCATGCCCTACATTCTGGGAGCGGACGAACGGGTCCGATGCGATGGGGCCGCCAACCTGCTCTACTGGTCGATCATGGAGCGGGCCGTGCAGTGCGGCCTGCGCCGCTTCGATTACGGCCGCAGCCGGGCCGACAACCCCGGGGCGGTCGGTTTCAAGAAGAACCAGGGATTCGAGCCGCAACCGCTGGGTTACCAACGTTATGTCCCAGCCGGGCGGCAGCCGCCCAACCTCCGGCCCTCCAACCCGCGATTCGGACTGGCCCGACGAGTATGGCGCAGGCTTCCGTTGGCCGTGTGTCGACCCCTGGGCGCCTGGCTGGCCCGCTCGATTCCCGGCTAGGCAGCCTCAGCCGCACGCACCGATTCAAGGCCCCCAGGGGCCGGCCCTCTGCGACCACCGGCGCCCCGACTGGCTGCGAGGACGGCATGAAGATCCTGATGCTCGCACACCGCTTCCCCTATCCGCCCACCCAGGGCGACAGCCTGCGGGCCTGGGCCGAGGTCCGGTTCCTGTCGGCCCGGCACGATCTGTGGCTGGCCTGCCTCCACCGCACGCAACCCCAACCCGACCACCTGACGGCAGTGCGGGAATGTTGTCGCGACTTGGCGGTCATGGTGCGACCCCACACGGTATGCCTCCTGCGCGGCGGGTTAAGCCTGTTGCGCGGTCGAAGCCTGACCGCAGGCTACTTCTACGACCCACGGCTAGCCCGAGTTATCCGACAATGGGACCAAGCGGTCGGGTTCGACGCCGTCCTGACCTTCTCGGGCGCGATGGCACCCTACGCGGGCCTGGTGCACGCCGCTCGGCGAGTGCTGGACCTCAACGACGTCGAAAGCCATAAGTGGGCCAGCTACGCCCGTCACGGATCACCTTTGACAGGCTGGCTATACCGGCTGGAAGCGTCCCGACTGCGGCTGGCTGAGGCGGACTGGGTCGCCTCGCACGACGTAAGCCTGGTGGTCAACGAGTGCGAGCGGGCCAAGCTGCCGACCACCCTGCGCGATCGCGCCGTAGTCGTCCGCACGGGCATCGACCTCGACTTTTACCGGCCGGCAGATGCAGCCGGCCAGCCGCCTGCCCCGCCGATCGACGAGCAGGACCCCCGCCGGTCATCCTCCCGCTCGCAGGCGGCCGCCTTCCCGCCGCTGCCGGCAGAGCCGGTGATCGGCTTCGTGGGCTCGCTCGGCTACCCTCCGAACGTACGCGCGGTGAACTGGTTCGGGACCCGAGTCTGGCCGCTGATCAGGGACCAACTGCCGCAAGCGCGCTGGCTGATCGTCGGGCGCCAGCCCACCCGCAGCGTGCGACGCTGGGCCCGGCAGGCCGGCGTGACGGTGACCGGCTTGGTCGATGACGTGCGACCCTACCTCCACTCGATGCGAGTATTTATCTGCCCGGCTCAAGAGCAGATCGGCGTCCAAACCAAGTTGATCCAGGCGCTGGCGGCCGCCCGACCGGCCGTGGTTACCCCGCAGGCCGCGGCCGGCATGGAGTTCGACGATCCGCCACCCTTCCTCATCGCGGGCACCCCCATCAGATTCGCCGACGCCGTGCTGCGATTGCTGCGTGACCAGGCGGCCGCACGGAAGCTGGCGGCCCGGGCCTTGAGCGTGGCCCACGCCAATTACGACGCCCAGGAACAGATGGAACGGCTGGAAGCCTGGCTCAGTCACCCGCACCAGCAGCCGGTGGCCGCGCCCCATGGCCGTGCGACCAGCGACCTGGCTTGCGGCTCGCCCGGCAGCCCGCCTGGGCAATGGTGCCAATGTAGCCGGATCCCGGTGCGGGCCGGGAGCCCGGTCGCCACACACGTGGCCCCGCCGTTCCACTGCCCTGCCACACCAGCACCTGGGCGCTTTCCTGCGGGAGGTAACGCCTGTGCTTGAGGATCGCAACATCATTTGCGTTGCGAGCAACTGGTTCGACTACCCCACCAGCAAGCACCACGTGATGCGCCAGTTGTCGCGGGCCAATGACATCCTGTGGGTGAACTTCCACGCTTCGCGCTGGCCACGGCTGAGCTGGGCCGACACTCGACTGGCCTGGCGGCGTCTGCGACGGGTACGACCCGGCCGCCGGCCCGTCGCTCCGCGGATCGAGGTTCTCTCTCCGCTCCTGATTCCCCGACCGGAAGCCGCCGCGGTCCGCTGGCTCAACAGCCGCATCCTGCGTCGGCTGATAACGACCTGGCTGGGCCGCCGACCCGCTCGGCCCGCCCAGTTGTGGTTGTTCACCCCCGACCTGCCTGAGCTGATCGGGCAGATCCGCACCGAACGGGTGGTGTACTACTGCGTGGACGACTTCGCCGGGTTCTCGGGCTACAACGCCGCACTCATGGAGAAGCTGGAGAAGCGTACCGTAGCCGACAGCGACATCGTGCTCACGACCTCGCTCAAACTGTTCGAACGACACAGCCGCGCTCACCGCTGCGTGCACCTGGTGCCCCACGGCGTAGACTTCGAGCACTTCGCGGGTGTTTCTGAGAGCCAGCCGCCCGGCGAGCCCCACGCCGAGGCAGGCCC
>CAYZXK010000162.1:0-4723 GCA_964482395.1 uncultured Planctomycetales bacterium
GGTGTAGCTGCCGCCGCCCCCGACCCGGTAGTAGAAGGTTCCGGTTCCCGGCTGCGGCTGGGCGGACAGCCCGCTGACCACCACCCGCAGCGCTGTCCCGCCCGCCGGATTCACCACCTCGGGCCGGCCATCCGGGAATGTGAAGGCCAGCAGTGCCAGTGCCGGGCAATCCATGTTGTGGTTGCCGAAGCCCGCGCAGATCTCCGGGTAGTGCGGGGTTCCGTTGGTGATGTCGTTGTCGTTGTCATCCAGGGTCAAGAAGTCGATCGTGATCTGCGGGGTTATTTCGGTCCCGCTGTGGAGCAAGACCGAGTTGACCGCCAGATTGGAAACGATCGCCAGGGCATTATTAGGATCGGTGACGCCCAGCTCCTGCCGCGTGTCCCAAATGCATCCGGAAAGCAGTTGTCCGCAATAGTGAATCTCCCCGCTGCACGGGTATTGAAGCGTGTTCTCCGCGTCGCGCAGCCCGGAGTTACAGTCGCCATAGAAGCCCCAGGCGAGCACATGGTCGTCCAGGATCAGCACCGAGGCCGTGTCGGCCATCCCCTCGCCATACGCGCCCTGCCCGCTCCCGCCGCAGGCGACCATGTGGTGGCCGTACTCATGATGGATGATGCTGCTATATGCGGTGTTGGGGTATGAGCCGCTGGAGCTACAGAAGTTGATCGAGCTGCCGTCGTACCAGGCGTTACCAGGACAATAGCCGTCGGTGCGGTTCACGTTGACCGGGAAGTTAGTCTGGCCGGCGATGGTCGGATACAGCGGATTCTGGACCAGAATCCAGTCGCGAACCACGTTGGCTTGGACGTACCCGTTGACCTGGGCCCGCAGAGCCTCGGTGGCATTGAACGCATTGTGTACGAAGTTGGCCGGCCCGGGGGGAATGACGTTCTGCGAAAGGGTTTCCTCCGAACCCGCAATGTTGTCGACCGCGAAGTATAGGCCGTTCATGAACGACTGCACGGTTACCTGCGTGCTGCCGCCGTGGGGGATGGTGAAGTTGCCGTTCGCGTCCGTATAGGCCGTATTTCCGCCCGTGACGCTGACCTTGGCCCACTTCATGGGAATGGCCGCTTCCGGATTGCAGGCATCCGACTTCGGCCCGATAGTAGCTACACCCTGTACGCTGCCCACGATGTCGGTAAAGATGATCAGGTCGACGGCGTGGAGGATCTGGCCGGTCTCGGCGTCGCAGACCAGCCGCCACTTCTTGGGCTGGCCGGCGGTGGACACGCCCTCAGCGACGAAACTGAGCGCCAGCCTGGGGGTCACCCGGTCATTGTTGACCCCGGCCCAGATGACCAGCTCGGACGGCCCGAAGCTGCGCAGGCCGGGCTCGAACACCGCCGCCGCGGCGTGCGCCGCCCCCTCCTGGACGTTTACCGAACGCGGCACCCGGTAGCCGCCCAGGTCGCGTAAGCTGGATGCCGCCAGTACCAGCGGGTAGCCGTCCTCGTTGCGGACCAGCAGGCGCAGGTGAGCATCGTAGACTGGCACGCCGTCCCGGTGCTGGCGGTACCAGACCAGCGTAAACTTGAAAGTGCCGCTTTCGGGCTGGTACATCACCGGCTGGGTATACGAGTCGTTGAACTCATTGCCGGCGACCAGTTCCTCCGGCTCGAGTCCGAACAGGTCGCTGTGCAGCCGCACAAACTGATCGGCGCTATGCTCGGGCGATAAGCCGAAGCTGAAAGCGCTTCCCCAGATCCGCGCCAGCCGTCCGTCCTCATGGTAGAACTGAACCTTGGGGTACATTGCCTGCAATTGCTCGGCGGCGTCCTGGACCGCCCCGGCAGCCGCCCAGGCCACGAACCCCAACACCAGACCTGCCAGAATCCAATAGCGCATCACCGGTCCTCCTTAGCTCGCCCATGGAGAGCTGAACGCCTGACAGAGCCCACCGCGGGCCGACACTCCAGCCGCCGCCAAACCCCAACGAACCCCCACCTCCCGGCGACCTCACAATTCTGCCAGCCGTTCCAAGCTGTCGCTCGGGTTGCTGAAAACCTAACCTTACCATAGCCCCACGGGCCACATCGTACAAGGCTAAAATGCGGGGCGGCGGCCGCAGGCCGACCCAGTATGGGCCGGGAGCTTGTTGACGCTCGGTTCGGCTAGGCCGCAACCCGGGCGCCTGCGGTCAATTATCGTCCGATAAACTACAGGAGGCCGTGCCCGCCCAATGGCCCAGCCAGGGAACCGCGCCGGTAGAGGACGCTCCGGCCGGCCGGTCAACGAGACCCCCGTGAGATGCCGGTGCACTTCGTGGACCACATCTGGCAAAATGGCCGGCCCCGGCGGGTGCGAGGAAAACCGCCATGACCATCCCCGCCGCCGAAGATACGATCGTCGCGGTCTCCAGCGACTGGCAGGCCAGCCCGCTGGGGATAATCCGGCTCAGTGGACCGAAGGCCTTCGAGCTGGCTGGCAAGCTGGGGGCCGGCCAGCCGCCGAACCAGACCGTGCTACCGGCGACGACCGCGGTCCGGCTCCGCCTGCATGGCGCGCTATCGCTGCCGGCGACTGCCTTCTGGTTCCGCGCCCCGCGCAGCTACACCGGCCAAGACCTGGTCGAGCTGCATACCGTGGGTTCACTGCCGCTGCTGCGTGAGCTTTGCGATCGGCTAATAGAGTTCGGCGCTCGACGGGCGCTGCCCGGAGAGTTCACCGCCCGCGGCCTGGTAAGCGGTCGACTCGCCCCCGCGCAAGTCGAGGGTGTCCTAGCGCTGATGCAGGCTGGAGAGCAGGCCGACCTCCGGCAGGCCGCTCGTCTGGCCCGGGGCGAGCGAAATCATGCAATCGGAAAAGCCCTCGGGCGGCTCACCGAACTTCTGGCACAGATCGAGGCGAGTATCGATTTCGTTGACGAGGAAGACATCCACCCAGTCACTTCGGCGGAAGTGATGCGGACACTGGACGAGGTACGAAACGAACTCGAGCAGTGGTGCCAGCCCCCCGCAGAGGAGCTCCGCCGCTGTCGCCCGCACGTCGCGGTGGCCGGCCTGCCCGGAGCCGGCAAAAGCACGCTTTTTAACGCCTTGGTCGGATTTGAGCGGGCTCTGGTTTCCCCGGTGCTGGGCACCACGCGGGACGTACTCTCGGCCGAGACTCAACTCGGCCCGATCAAGGTCGTGCTCCAGGACTGCGCCGGATTAGGCGGCAGCAGTGACGAGCTGGAGCTGGCCAGCCATCTGGCCAGCGAGCAGGCCGCCCAGCAGGCCGATCTGATCCTGTGGGTCCACCCGGCCGACCGTCGGTGGGAGCGGCTCGAAACCAGCGCATGCTCACAGATTGAGCCCCGGCGGCGGATCCTGGTCATCAGCAAGATCGACCAGGCACCAGCCGGCCGATCGCTGTCTTTCAGTCCCGCCGACGCTGGTTCGGCCGGCCCTCCCTTGCGCTTCGCCGGCCAGGTAGCGGTCTGCGCCCTGACCGGAGCCGGTTTGGACAAGCTCCGAGCCTTGGTAGCCGAGCAGCTCAGCAGGCGAGGCACGCCGGCAGGCGATCCGAGCCGCGGCGGGGAGCTTCGGGCAGCCATCTCGGCCCTGGACCGGGCCCGCGATTGGGCCGCCCGAACCGAACCATACCCGTCAGACCCAGAACTGATAGCCCTGGAGCTGCGGACGGCCTATGAACTGCTCACTGAGCGGCCCGCAACCGGCCTGGACGAGCAATTGCTGGAGCAGATTCTCACCCAGTTTTGCGTGGGCAAGTAATCACCCGCCGGGTAGTTGGTGATAAGTCATTTCTGACAAAGAACTTACGAGCGCAGAACCGGGCGGATTTTTTGTGGGCCAGGGTAATGTTTTGTCGGGTTTCGTCCGATTAAAGGATTTGGAGCACCGGCGCGAAACCTGCGCCGGGCTTCGGCGTATAATTATGTGGCGGACACTAAAGTACACCTAACTTAGAAGGAGGACTCATACCAGGCCGCAGCCGGCCAGCAAACTTCGGCTTCTTTCCCCTCCGGAGAGCACCGGGACGCCTAACGGCTCCTGGTGCCCTCTTTTTTTCCCGGGCCCCCTGGTGGGGCGGGCAATGCGGGTCTGCCGCTCGTGATATAATAATTCGGGGATGACCGCCTGCTTTAAGAGGCGAGCAGAAATGCGGGCACGGGCAGCCTCGGTTGGAAAGACCGGGTCGGGGGGCTGTGACCCGCCCTCCGAAAAACAACCGGGATCCAACTCCGCCACCCGTTCGTCAGTCAGCCCGGCCGGCAACCTGCACTTGCAATCCAGCCAGCCGGGTGATAATCGTGTCAGGTGTGCATTTCGTGGGCCGGGCATCGAGCCCCGCGCTGGTGGGCGAAGCCGGAGCGCGGGCAGGTTAACACGACCGAAAGGCGGGTCGTCCTGAAGGAGCGAAAAGGATGAAAACCAGCAACGGCCTGACCACTACCGGTACGCAGTTCTCAGTCTTCCTGGCCAACAAGCCCAACGTGTTGGCGCAGATATGTCAGCAGCTTGCCGAGGACAAAGTCAACATCCTGGCTTTGAGCATGATGGACGGCAGCGAGCACGGCGTATTGCGGCTGGTGGTCGAAGACCCCCAGCGGGCCCGCAAAAGCTTGGCGACACTGAACGTCCCGCTGGCCGAAACCACCGTCCTGCTCACCACCTTGCCTAATCGGCCCGGAGCCATGGCCGATGTAGTCCAGCGACTGGCAAGCAACCATATCGGCGTCAACTACGCTTACTGCACCACCGGCGCCCCAGGCGGC
>CAYZXK010000163.1:0-1522 GCA_964482395.1 uncultured Planctomycetales bacterium
GGGTCGGGGGGTGATCGGGTTGTCGCTGGTTTGGCTGCTGGGTGCGAATCTATGGATTCACCCGCACTATCTGAGCTACTTCAACGAGCTGATTGGGGGGCCGGCCAACGGCCACCTCTACCTGGCGGACAGCAACATCGACTGGGGCCAGGACCTGAAGCGGCTGGCCGCTTACGCCCGGCGGCACCCGGAGGAGAAGATCAAGCTGGCGTACTTCGGAAGCGCCGACCCGACGCGCTACGGATTTGCTTGCCAGGCCTTGCCCAGTTTTCTGAGCTGGGGCCGACCGGCGGAGCTGGAGGCCGGCACTTACGTAGTGAGTGTCACGCAGCGGTTGGGCGTTTACTACCCGCTGGCCCGGGAAGCCTGGTGGAAGTCGGGTCTGGAAGAAGATTACCTGCGGTGCCGGCAGGTGCTGAGCCGGCCGCTGCCGGGGAATGCCACGCCCCAGCTTCGTGAGCAATATGAGGCCACGGCCCGATATTATGAGCAACTTCGTCGTGGACGACTGCTCAACCGGTTGTTGCATCGGCCGCCGGATGAGCGCATCGGTTACTCGCTATTTGTTTATCGACTGACCCAGGCCGAGGTCGACGCCATGCTTGAGCCCTGATGGTTTCGGCTGGCCGCCGATGGTCGCCACCCGGCCACAGTCAACGTCATGAGCACCGAGCCGGCGGCGGGATTTCGTGGAAGGAGCATACTTGCGGCCCTGGTCGCGGCGGGTCTGACGGCCGCGGTTTCGGAGCTGGGGGCGGCGTACTATCGGCTGGGGCCGCTGGACGACGCGTTCATTTCGCTTCGGTATGCGGCCAACTGGGCAGCCGGTCGAGGACTCTGCTTCAACCCGGGCCAGATCGTGGAGGGCTACTCGAACTTCCTGCTGGTGCTGATTGAGGCCGGGCTGATTCGAGTAGGTGTCGACCCGGTCGGGGCCATGCTGAGCGTGGGTCGGGCGTCGTTGGCCGGCCTGGGTGGGCTGATGGCCCTGCTGGCGGCTGCCTGGCTGTTTCCGGGCCGCTGGTTACTGGCGGCCGCGGTTGGGTTGGTGGCGGGCTTGAATCCGGTGCTGGTTTGCTGGGCGGATAGCGGGTTGGAGACCTGTCTTTTCGCTCTGCTGCTGCTGGGCGGTGTGGCGGGCGCCTTGGCTGGACCGGGTGTCAGGTGGAGCGTGGTATCCGCGGTCTGCCTGGTTTTGGCCGGGATGACCCGGATGGAAGGGGTGCTCGCTTTTCCGATCGGGTGGGCGGTGCGATGTTTCGTTTGCCGGTCGGCTCGTGAGGCGGTGGTTTACGCGCTCATTCTGCTGGTCGGGTTTGGAAGCTACTTTGCGGGGCGCGCGGCCTACTTCGGATACCTGTTTCCCAACACTTTTTACGCCAAGCTGGATTATGGGAGCGGGCTGTTGGCCAAACGGGGGCTGCTGTACGTGCTCGACTTTCTGGTCGGGCACTGGCCGCTGACCATACTGGGGGTGGTGGCGGGCGGACTGGCTGGGAGGGCTCCGGGGTGGGTGCGTGGT
>CAYZXK010000164.1:0-14007 GCA_964482395.1 uncultured Planctomycetales bacterium
GCGTATAAGCGCTACAAGGTATTCATTAATATCAATAGCGTTAGCAATTCACCCACCATGTTTTCACGGCGGGTCTTCGAGCTGCTGGCCAGCGGCACGCCGGTGGTGAGCGCCTACTCGGAGGGCATCGAGAATCTGCTGGGCGGCGACGTGGTGCTGATGAGCCGAGAAGAGGCCCAAACGCGGGAGCTGCTTCGCCGAGTGCTGGAGGACGAGGATTACCGGGCCCGGCTGTCCCTGCGCGGGCAGCGCAAGGTGTTCTCCGAGCACACCTATTCACATCGTCTGGACACTGTGCTTCAGGTGGTCGGCCTGAAGTCCGGCTCCACCGGGCGAACCGAACTAACTTTCCTGGCGGCGATCGAGAGCGTGGAGCAGCTTGCGGCCGCGTGGGAGAACTATCGGCGGCAGTCTTACCCGGGAAAGCGGCTGATAATCTGCACGACCAGCCCCGGCGTGGCAGAGGCGGTCGATCGGGTCACCGGGGCGGGCGGGGTGGCGGTGAGCGTGGTGGTGGCAGAAGGGGCCGCCTGGGGCCAGGTGATGAGAGCCGCCGCCGACCAGGTCAGCCAGGGCTATCTGGTGGCGATGAACCCAGATGACTACTACGGGCCGCACTATCTGACCGACTTGGCAAACGTCACGCTCTACGTGCGCCAGGCTGTAATCGGGAAGGCGGCCCTGTTTCAATCGACCTACGGTCAGCCGCCGCGTCTGGTTTCGCCGGAGCGCGAGTACCGCTATGTGAACAAGCTTCATCCGTGGACCTTGTGCATTCCGGCGGAGTTGGTCCGGCCGGCGGCCGAGAAACTGGCCTGGGCTCAGAGCCCGCTGGAGTGGTGGAGTCGGCTGATGCGGTCTCAGCCGCGCATGTACTCCTCCGACCGTTTCAGCTACGTTTGCCAAGCCGACGGCCAGCCGGCCGATCCCGCCGACCGGCCGACCTGCCGGCTGGCCCACAGCGAACCCGCTGTCATGGAGCCCGCCCTGGTTTAGCGGCGCGTGACGCAGGGGGACTCGGGGCCGACAGGTCAGCTTGACACCCACCCCCGCGGGCACGGTCAATAGTCCGCTGAAAAACGGCTCGATGTGTTTGAGTCAATGGCGCCCGACTTCTGAGTCCGGCGTTCTTGGGCTCGCCGGTGCGGTCGCGCTCGACCGAAGGTCCAGCGCTAATCTGTTTCAATGGACCGTTAAGCCGCATTCGCTTCTGGCGCCAGGTGCGGAGCGGGACGGCCGGTCAGAGCCGGACGCCGAGAATCCGTCGGGCTAGAGCAATGATCAAAACCGCTTCCAGCACGTAGACCAGGGCGGTGGCGAGGGCTGCTCCGTACATGCCCAGCAACGGGATCAGCGCGGCATTAAGGATGACGTTGCTTGTGACCAGCGCGACCACCAGGAGGGTGTGGGTACCGGGTCGGCCGCCCTGGAGCAGGATTCCGAGAAACGGACGATAGCCGGCGTTGAACAGGATGCCG
Source organism: uncultured Planctomycetales bacterium (assembly GCA_964482395.1). Taxonomy (GTDB): domain Bacteria; phylum Planctomycetota; class Phycisphaerae; order UBA1845; family Fen-1342; genus CAYZXK01. Next base: position 1,479 of record CAYZXK010000164.1, read on the forward strand.
CTCATCAGGATTGCAAACACCAGCCAACTGGCCGTAAAGCTCCGGTCCGGAGCAAGCACGCGCAGCACCAGCGGATAAAGGCCGACTGAGACTACGGTCACCGCCAGCATTAGGAGATAGGCACCCCGGCGGATTCTGGCGGCATAGCCCGGGATCTTACCGGTTTCGCCCATGGCGAAGGCTTTCCCGAGAATCGGATCCACATTGCGGCGCAGGACCATGGCGATCTGGCTGAATCCCTCAGCCAGCAGGGCCGCGAAACTGTATATGCCCACTACCTCGTCAGTACAAAGCAGGCCGAGGATCAGCACATCGACGCGGGTGTTGATTTCCGATAACGCCCCGCTCAGGAAGCCCCGCAGACCGAAGTAGAAATGTTCCTTCACCCAGAACCGTAGTCGACCCGACAGCGAAAACGGCAAGACGCCGCCGTAAACGTAGCCGAGCGATACCAGGCACACCAATCCTTCGGCTATGGTCAGGGCCAGGGCGAGCTGCTCTGGCGGCCGTCCGAGTGCTGCCAAAAGTACGATCGCTGCCAGAATCAGCACGAAGCGCAGAGCTTGCAACACCGCGTAAGCCCGCATGTGGCGCAGGCCGTTGAGCACGTTGAGCAGGACCTTGTTGACCGAAAAGAGCACCAGGCCGGGGCAGGCCAGTGCCAGGCCCACGCCGACGCCCGGGCTGCCTTGCCAGGCCGCCGGCAGCTCCCGCAGTAGGTAGGTGATTCCGGCGACCGCTACCGACAGTACCAAGGCGGTCAGCAGCGCCGCCGTTGCGATCTGGCCGCAGCGGGGCAGGTCGTTCTGACTGTAGGAGACATACTTCAGGACTGAGAAGTGGACCCCCAGCACGGCGATCTGCGAGAGAAGTATGTAGTAGGCGAAGACCTGATTGAAGATGCCCAGCGCGGCAGGGCCGTAGGCCCGCGCGATAACGGCGTTGACCAGCAGGCCGCAAATCGCCAGCACCACGAAACTGGCCAGGTTCCAGGCCACCTCACGGTTGAAGCGGTTTTTCAATGAGAAGGAGGCGCTGAGCTGAGAGAGGTTCATCGCCGGTACAGGGTGGGGATCTGGTTGATACGCGCGATGGTCGACTCGAAGTCGATTCCGATCGTGTCACAGTACCAGCGGATGGATTCGAAGCGCGGGCGGTTCTCCTGGCGCACGATTTCAAGTGCCCGCTGCCGGGTCAGCACGCCCTCGCGAATCTGGTTGCTGCGGAAGGTGTCGTTCTCCGAGAATCCGGTGATGATGTAGTAGATGTAGTTATAGAAGGCGGCGGTGCCGTCCCCGATCCGCCAGGTGGTGGGCGTGTCCTCGGCGACCTCCCAGTCATACTCGGATCGCAGGGTGCGCTCGATGAGATCCTCATCCCAGCGGATGTAGTTGTAGATGTTCAGGTACTCGTGCGGAATGAAGTAGTAACAGCAATATGCCCACAGCGAGTCCCACACCGAGCCGTTGATGTAGCGCGGGTTACGGAGGTATTGCCGGCCGTAGTAGGCGGCCAGGCGCAGCTTGTTGAAAAGCGACAGCGAGTAGGTGTGCTCAGCGCCGAAGTTCGGGCGGATCCCGCAGTACCCGCTCTTGAACCCGGTGGTCTCAAGCATGTTCTCGCAAAGCACCACCAGCTTGCAGCCGATCTGCTGGCGCAGCTTGTTCGCGTAGTAGAAATACTGCTTGTCGCCGGCCATGAACAGCGGAATCGTGCCCAGGTCGGGCTTGCGCAGCCAGGCGGTCACATTCAGTCGGATGTTCCGCCGCTTCTGGGCCAGGTCCGCGGAAATAAGCACATGCTCGACGCCCAGCTTGCCGCACAGCCGGGCCTGGTTGCGCCGGGCCAGGTCGGTCACCATGCCCCAGTCGTACGTGTACGCGACCGGGTTCAGGCCCAGCACGCGCTTGACGTAATGTAGTCCGTAGCTGCTGTCGCGGCCGCCGCTGAAGGTCACTACGCAGTCCGGCTGGCCGTCCCGGCGTCGAAACTGCTCGACCAGGGCCTGTAATGCCTCCGCGCCGCGCAAATTGAGACGACGGTAATGACGACAGTAGTTGCACACGCCGGCGTCGTCGAACTCGATGAAGGGCATGGTCTCCGGCAGGATGCAGCGCGTGCAGCGGCGCAGGCGGGCAATGGCCTGGTCGCAACGCCGAACGTGGTCATGGAAGGAGTCGGGTGTCCGGCGGGCGACCGGTTGGCTGGTGCCCGCACCGCGGCATTGGCCGACCTGAACTGGACGGTCCCAGATCACGCGCGGTCCGACCCGCTGAAGCCCGTCGTTCGGCGCGGGTGCGTCGGGGTCGAGCGAGAACCACTGGGTCGCCAGAGAGCGGGTGTCGATCAGCAGACCGCTGCCCGGTTTCACATGCCGGATGGTGCAATCGTTGAGCCACCGCCAGCGTCGTTTGGCGAGCAGGGCGCGCAGGATGTAGTGCTCGGAGGCGAAAAGCCGGAGGTTGGCCTTCGAGCTGTGGGCGATATATAGCGAGCCGTTATTTGTGGCCAGCAGCAGACAGTTGAAGTCCGCAAAAAGCACCGCCACCGACGCGGCTCCCTCTATGAGCCGAAACGTCTGCCGGACAGCGTCCACCGGGGTATGTCCCTGAGAGAGGAAGTGTCGCACCAGACTCAACAGAACCTCGGTGTCCACCTCGCAGCGCCGCTGAAGCGTTGGAAAGTGCGACCAGAGCCGATCGACGTTGGTGATGATCCCGTTGTGAATGCCGATCAGCCCGCTTGCCACCACTGGCTGGTTGTTTTGGTGAAGTTCCTGGCCGCCGTTGGTGACCAGTCGCGAGTGGCCGATAATGGTGGTCGGCTGGCCGAGCCGGGCCCGGGAACATGGGACCCGGACGCTGGTCGCGTACGGACGGAGCAGCGCGGTGTCGAAGGCCTCGTGATAACGGGGTGAGCGAATCATCCGGGAGGCGCAGACTGGCTCCTTGTGGACGTAGATGGCGTCGGGACTGAGGATGGCCAGGCCGGCGGCCTCCTTGCCGCGCGACTCGGACAGCTTGAAAAGGTCGCCCACCAGCCGTTTCAGGTCTTCTATCGACAGGGCCGAGGCTTCGGTGGTCGCAACCCCAAAGATGCCGCACATGGCTTTCCCGGCAGCCCGCGTCCGCAATCGGCCGGGTACCTGACCGGCCGAACTGCGGTGCGGACCTAGCCGCCTTTCAGTTCCCGGTTGGCCTCCATATCGAAGAGCATTGCAAACAGCATCGACTGAAAGCCCAGGATGGTCACGAAAACGATGGTCAGGGCCGTGGTCGGCGGGACCATCCCGTCCAGGCTCCAGCGATAGAACAGGCGAATCGCCAGAGGGATGTCCAGCAGGAGCAGGAGAAAGCCGAAGGCGTAGAACAGAATCAGTGGATGGAAATCGCGGATTACATACTTCTGCACCATGCGCTTTATGAACAGGCGCAGAAGCAGAAGCGCCAGCGGGAAAACGATTGTGGCGGGCCGGATGCCGCTCCGCTCTCCGATATTATAGACCGGGTTCACCGGCACATCGACGACCCGCATATTGTAGATGTTGAGCGTGACCAGAAAGTCGTTCGGCATTCCGTAGCGCGGGAAGATGTCTTCCAGCGGCAACAGTTTGAGAGCCCGGCGATTGAGAGCCGTATAGCCGGTCTGCGAATCGGTCACCCACCAGTAGCCGCTGGCGATCTTGGTCAGAAAGGTCAATACGGAGTTGCCCAGATACCGCGATTTGGGGATCCGCTTCCAGGCTTCGCCGGTCACCAGCCGGTTGCCCTTGGAGTAATCGGCCCGGTCCTCTACCACCGGGTCGAGCAGGGCCGGCAGATCGGCCGGGTCCATCTGGCCGTCGCCGGCCATGACCACCGCGATGTCCACCTCATGGTCGCGGCACCATATGTATCCGGTGCTGATGGCCCCGCCGACGCCGCGGTTCGACCGGTGCCGGATCAGGTGGATCCGGGGGTCACGAGTGGCCAGTTCGCTGACAATCTCGGGCGTGCGATCGGAGCTGCAATCATCCACCACCACGATATGGTCCACGAAATCCGGCAGGGTGGAGATAGTGCGTGCGATCAGCCTTTCCTCGTTATACGCGGGCACTACGATGCCGATGGTTTTCTGCCTATACATCCGGGATCAGACGTTCTTCTTGCAACCGGTAGTTGCGCTGGCAGCGCGGACAACTGACCCGCCGGTCGAAGCCTGGCAAAACCTGACCGCACTCGCAGGCCCAGCCGATCCGCCGGGCCGGGACCCCGGCCATCAGGGCGTAGTCGGGCACGTCCTTGGTGACCGTGGCGCCGGCGGCGATGAACGCGTGCCGGCCGATGACATGGCCGCAGACGATGGTGGCGTTAGCTCCAATCGTGGCACCTTCCTTGACCAGAGTCCTGATGTAGTGCTCGGACCCGCGCTGCGGGTACTTGGACCGCGGGTCGCGGATGTTGGTGAATACGCACGAAGGCCCGCAGAACACGTAATCTTCCAGTTCGACGCCCTCATAGATCGAGACATTGTTCTGGATCTTGACGTAGTTCCCGATCCGCACGTTGCTGGCCACGTTGACATTCTGGCCCAGGGAGCAGCGGATGCCGATTCGGGCGCCGGACTGAATGTGGCAGAAGTGCCAGATCCGCGTGCCTTCGCCGATGGAAACGTTCTGGTCCACGTAGCTGGAGGGGTGCACATAGTAGTCGGCGGCCGGCTGGCCGGGCTCGCAGCCGGTCTTGCCCGCTTCCTGGCCGAGCAGGTCCCGGGTGGCCTTCTCCAGCACCTCGAGCACCTCGACGGCGCTTGCGGCGCTGGCGATTTCCAGCGCCGGATTGCGCAGGTGGTCGATGAAGTAGCGCAGCTCGCGGGTCAGCGGCTGGGCCCGCTCGTAGTGGATGACCGCGGTGGGACCGTCTCGGCAGACCGGTTCGCCCCGAATCCAGTCAATCCCTTTTTCGTAGAACAGGATGTTCTTGTCCTTGGACGAGTCTTCGAAGGACAGCATGCCCTTGGACCCGATGACCACCAGCCGATGTTCCTTGAACGGATGCAGCCAGCTCACGAAAATGTGGCCCACCACGTTGCCCGGATACTTCAACACCGTAATGGTGGAGTCCTGAATACCCGGTTGCAAAAATGCGCCGCCGCGCGAAGTCACCTCGGTGGGCAGCGCCCCGGTCAGGTGCTGAAAGATGGCGATATCATGAGGCGCGAAGCTCCAGAGGATGTTCTCTTCGGTCCGCACGGTGCCCAGGTTGAGGCGGTTGCTGTAGATATACTGGAGCTTTCCGATCTGCCCCTGCTGGATCAGCTCCTTGATCTTGTCGACGGCCGGGTGGAACAGCAGGACGTGGCCGACCATGAGGGTAAGGCCGCGAGCCTCGGCCAGTTGTCGCAAGTGGCGGGCGTCCGCGGCGGTCAGCGCCAAAGGCTTTTCCACCAGGACCGGCTTGCCGGCCTCCAGGATCCGGCGGGCGATGCGATGATGCGTTTCGGCCGGCGTGGCGACCGTGAAGCCGTCCAAGTCGGCCGCCAGAGCATCCTCCAGACAACTGTAGAAGCGCAGTTCGGGAAAAGTGCGCTGGAGTTCCTGCACCCGCTCGGTGCGTGGTTCGACGATCCCGCCCAGACAGCCCAGCTCGTGCAGCGTCCGGGCATGGTTGACGCCCCACCGTCCGGCCCCGACTACGCACACCTTAGCGGGCATAAAACTCTCCGATCTTGGCGATCACATGGTCCTGCATCTGGGGGGTAAGCTCCGGGTAGATGGGCAGCGCCAAGGTGTGGGTGGCCGCCTGCTCGGCGTTGGGAAAATCGCCCGCTTGGTAGCCCAAATAGGCGAAGCACTCCTGGAGGTGGAAGGGCACGGGGTAGTAGACCTCGGTCCCGATCTGATGGTCGCCCAGAAAAACCCGCAGCTCGTCCCGCCCGCGTGGAACTGAAATCACATACTGATTGTAAATGTGGTCCTGGCGCCGATAGACGACCTCAGGCGTCCGCAGACCCTCGATGCGGAGGTGCTCGTCATAATAGGCGGCGTTGCGGCGGCGAGCCGCGTGCCAGCTTTCAAGGTGCGGCAGCTTCACCAGCAGGGCTGCGGCCTGAATCGGATCCAGACGGAAGTTGCCGCCCACGTGTTTGTGGTAGTACTTCGGATGGGCTCCGTGATTGCGGAGTCGGCGGACCAGCTCTGCCAGATCATCACGGTTGGTGACCACCATCCCGCCATCGCCGATGCCGCCCAGGTTCTTGCTGGGAAAGAACGAGAAGCAGCCGACGTCGCCCATGGTCCCCGCCTTGCGCGGGCCGTCGGGCATGGGGCAGGTCGCACCGATTGCTTGAGCGGCGTCTTCGACCACCGGAATGCCGTACTGCCGCGCCAAGGGCAGGATCGCGGCCATGTCGGCGCATTGCCCGTACAGGTGTACCGGCATGATCGCCTTAACCCGCGGCAGCCGGTCGCCCGCCTGGTCCAGCCAGGTCTTGAGCCGGGCCGGGTCGAGGTTGTAGCTGCGTGGATCAATGTCCACGAACACCGGCGTGGCTCGCAGGCGAGCGATGACGCCGGCTGTGGCGAAGAACGAATAGGGCGTGGTGATAACCAGGTCACCCGGGCCCACCCCCAGGGCCATCAGCGACGCCAGCAGCGCGTCGGTCCCGGAGGATACCCCGATCGCGTGCCGCACGCCGAGGTATTCGGCGATCCGCCGTTCCAGCTCCTCGACCTTCGGCCCCAGGATATACTGGGTCGAGTCGATGACCTCCAGCACCGCGGCCTTCAACTCGGCCTCAATGCTCCGCAATTGCGCCCGCAAATCGAGTAGCGGTACCTTCATGCAATTCTCCAAGGGGGCAGGGAGCCAGGCCCGCCGCCGCGCTGCGAGCAACTGGCGTTTCAGCGCCGTCAAGTTCATTTACCTTCCGGCACGGTCAGTGTCAAGGACGCATCGGCCCGCGCAACGTCTTCGACCCCGAGGGCTGTCCGTTCGGCCCAGGCCGCGAAGCTGAACGGCGGCCGGCCGCCTCGCATGCTGCGTTCTACGGCCCGGGCGACGAAGGCGCTCTTGAGACGGTTCGTCATGGGCGCTAAACTGCCCACCTGCCAGTAGCGCCGCGTGACGCAGCGCGGCGTGGCCGAACCGACCCGGCCGGCCCGCGGCAGCGTTCACTAGGGCAGGACGCCGCGCCAGACTGGTAGCTCCGACCCGGGCGAGGCAGCTATGGGCCATCGGGACACGTGCGCGGCTCAGCCCGCCGACCGGATCGTCGCCGGTCCGGCGTGGCCGAAGTTCTGGTGTTGGCTGGGTTTGCTGGTCGCGTTGTCGACGCTGACAGATCTCTTTTTCTTCACGGGATTCTACTGTAGCGACGACCTGGAGTACCTCTCCGGGGCGCGTCTGATTATGGAACGCAGCTCATTGGGCTCCAGTCCCACGCTTGGGCAGAAGCGCCTGACGCTGGTCTTGTGGAATCTCCTGGTGGCCAGCCTGTTGGGATATCGCGTCCAGGTGATCGCCGCATCATATGTGCTGTTTCATCAGCTCGCGGTAGTGCTGACGGGTCTTTTGGCCCGGCGGCTGTTTGACCGCACGGTCGGGCTGGTGGCCGCGTGCACGGTGGCCTTCTTCCCCGCGTTAACCGTCTTCAGCTCTCAAATCCTGCCGGATATTCCGCTGGCTTGTTATGTGTTGCTCTCGCTGATGGGTTTTCTGTGGGGGTGCGACCTGCGCCGGGCTGGCCGCCGGACGCTGGCGTGGCTGGCCATGTTTGGCGCCGGTGCCGCGGCCGGCCTGGCTTACCTGACCAAGGAAAGCGGCCTGCTCCTGGTGCCGTTCTTCTTCGTCCTGTGGCTTTTGGTCGAGGTGCGCGCCGAACGCCGGAAAGCGTTGGTGACGGGGAGCGGGTTTGCGGTCGGGCTATTGGTGACCCTGGTCGGCGAATTTGCGCTTCTGAGCGTGCTGACCGGACGGCCCTTCTTCCGACTGGGCTGGACCATGGGCACGTCCGAGATCACCCCATGGATCGTGCGGAAGGTGGAGAGTCGCCTGGCACCTTCGGCCCGCTGGCGTTGGATGATGCAGGAGACCGACCCGACCCTGTATCCGACGGTGCTGAAACTGGGTTTTGCGGGCAGCCTGTTGATCTATCCGTTTCTACGCGGCCGGTGGCGCCTGACGGTGTTCGGCCTGGCCCTGTGGCTATTCGCGTACACGACCTGGGGCACGATGAACTTCAGCCGTTACCTGCCCCCGACCATCCAGGCCCGCTACTACATCCCGGTGGTGCCGCTTGCGGCCATCATGTACGCCGCGGTCCTGGTATGGCTGCTCAGGCTGCTGGCCAGGGTCGTGCCGGTCCGGTGGCGGGCGGGGCCCGCGCGTGTACTAGGTACCGTGGCGGTCCTTCTGCCGCTGCTGCCGGGCCTGCGGGGCATGGATCTTTTCGCCGGCAATAGTTACTGGTCGCACGCGGTCGCCAATGTCAATCAGGCGGTCGCGGCCGCCTATCACGAGTCTTCGCGACCGGTGTTCGCATCCTGGGCGCTGGAGAGTCGGCTGGATGAGATGCTGCACGGTCAGCCACGTCCATACCTGCACCGGGCCAGCACGGTCACCGAGGAAGCGCTTGATTCTCTGCTGGCCCGGGGGGGGTTCTACTACCTGGAGTTCGACCGGGTGGCTCCGTTCGTGAAGGACCAGGCGCTTCTGACCGCGCCGGCGCGGTGTTTGCTCGATCGGCTGGTTCACGCCGCGGCCTGGCATAATGTCACCGATGGCCGGATCGCAGTACGCAGGATCGCCAGCTTCGATACCTGGTGCTCGCGTTGGGACTGGCTGCGTTTCCAGTGGTTTCCGTCGCTGGATCCGACCGACTCGCCGGCCGTCTGGCGACCGATCGAACCTGAACTGCATGAAATCGTGGTGGGGGCGGCCCAACGCTTCCAGCCCAACAGCCGCGGAACCATCGAGCTGTACGAGGTTCTGCCGGCTACGGCGGTTGGCTCGACCGCGGTGCTGGCCGGCTATCAGCACGCCTTCGAGTTGCGCGACCTGGGGCCGCAGTCGACCGGGACCGGTCGAGCCAACCGCTTGGAGGGTTGGAAACTCGCACAACCGGCGGACCTGATCGTACGGCGTGACCGAAAGGGGCATGCCCTGCTGACGCTCGACTTGCCGGAGGGTCAGGAGGTGTGCCTGGTGTCCGATGAGTCGGCGGCCGAGTCGATCTGGACCCTGGAGCCCGCCAGCGTGCATGCGATTTGCATCGGCGTCTGGCTGGACCAGTCGTGCCGGGTGGAAGCCGGGGCCCGGATCATTTCGGAGAGCGGTCAGGCGGAGCCGGTCGGCCGCTGCCTGCTGGAGCGCGACGGAGCGCACGCCTTCCTGCTTCGGACTGACGCCGAGTCGATTCGCTTCCAGCTCCGACTGACGTTACGCGGCCGGGGTCAGTGTCGGGCGCTGGTGTACCGCTTGTCGACGCCGGCTCCCAACGCCGCCGCTTTGGAGCTGATCGAGCTGGGCTCGCATCTGGAGCGGGTCGAAGAATGGCCCTTTTATGTCAAGCAGACCGCCAGTGGCCCAACGGTGTGGGGCTGGAGAATACCTGATGAGGGCATCACTTTGGAGGAGGTCGACGGGCTGCCGCGGCTTGCTTTCCACGTCAGCCGGCGCTCCAAGCCGCTCTTTGTCTGGCTTGAAAAATCCGCCGCCCGGCGTTACCTGGCCTGTCCGCCTCACGGCCGGCTGCTGGTTGGGCTTCATTATTCCAGCGACGGCGATGCGAAGGGGGCTTTGCGCGGGTTGCTTTACCCCGATTCCAGCCTGAACGGGGAACCGATATCCGAGGCCCGATTTCCGGTCGGCCAGGAACAGATGGCTTGGTTCCTGGTCAAGGCTGGAGCGCAGCCGCTTTACCTCCGGCCGACTTTCATGGTGCAAGGTGAGGGCGGCATTTCGATGCAGCGCATGATTGTGTTGTGCGCCCGACCGGATGTGCTGGTATGTCCCGCCGACGAGCTTCCGAGCAGCCAGCCGGCTTCCATGCCGGACTCGAACGGGCAGGGCGGGCCGGACGTGACTGAGCCGGGCCGGTAACGCGCCGGCCATGCCGACGCATCTGATAGACCGATGGGTTGTTGCCAGCGCGTTGGGCCACGCCGGACTCGGAACGTCCGGCGCTACTCGGCGGGGGATCTTCGGCGGCCCATCGGGGCGAGCGTCAGCCTGGTTCTGCGAAAAGGATGAGGTGGCTGAAGCTTATGGCCCGTTCCGAGGTCTGGCCATCGCTGAGCCGCAGGATGATGCACTGGCCGCGGCCACGGTCCCATTCCCATTCCGGCGGCCAGAACCGCTCGATCCGGCCCATGTAATCGTCTGCCAACTCCATGGTCAGCGGAACGACCGTATATCCGTAGGAATCGCGCCGGTCCGCACAGGTGTCCGAGGAGGTTGCCGCGGGCAGATTTGAATATCGAAAGTGCACAGACGCGAGCTGTTTCAGGTCGATCGACTCCAGCGGGACTGGACCGGCGGGCTGGCTGGGCGCCTGGCCGGTAGTGCTGCGGGCCCGGTCGCCAGGCTGCTGGTCGGTGGCGACCAGATCGGGCCCGGCCGGCCGGGTCCCGGGCAGGTCGAAGATCGGGCCGTCGCGGGCGGCGATCCGGATGGCCCCCAGGTTCTCGCGGCTGGGCAGCACGCAGTAGCACTCCAGCGGCCGAGACTGGAGCGGCACCGCGCGCAGCTCGCGGAGGATGCGATCCGGCAGGCACGTCAATCGCACAGTCACTTCGAACTCGGGCCGCAGCCAGGTTGATTCCTTTTCGATCCGCCCGAAGCGCAAATCGTGCATCGTCAAATCATAATCCGGCGGATCCAGCTCGTGACCGTCGACTCGCACGGTGACCCGGTCGGGCTTGGTCTGCTCGCTGTAGACAGTCTGCTGGCCGGACCGGACGCAGAATGACCATTGGGCCGGGGGATCAGCAGCTTGCACGTACGCCGGGCTGAGCAGTCGTCCGTTGCCGTGGTACAGCAGTGTGATGTCCCCGCGGTCCTCGTAGTAGGCCCGCAGGATTTCGTTGCCCGAGGCCAGGGAGTAGGCCGGCGTGCTGACATAAAGGTTCTTCGTTTCCTTCTCGAAGCCCCATAGTCGCGGCAGTTCCGCCGGCGGAACTTCGAACACATTCTCTTCGATCGCCAGCCCCAGATAGGCTGCGTACATGGCGACCGCCAGATCGCTGTGCCGGTTGAGGCTCAGGGTTTTCTGCAATCGCACGCGGTAGGGGTTGGCGATGAAGGAATCATCTAGTCGATGGGGGTCGGACAGGAACATCTGATCGAACAGCTCGGCCGCCCGGTCGAGGATCGCCCGGCTGATGCTCTGATGGTTCTGGTCCCAGCCTTGCCATCTGGTCATCGCGGTCAGGCTGAAGAGGCACCAGACCCAGTAGTTGGTACTGAATGCGCGATGGTCGAGTTGGGTGCTGATCCAATTTGGATAGCCGGCCACGGTCCAGTTTGTCAGGCTGCGGGCCAGAATAGCGTTGACCGCCGCCAGTTCCGCCGGCTCCAGCGAGACTTTCAGGGTCTGCCAGAAGAAGACTCCGGCCGAGCAATGGCTCAGATAGCCGAAATCGTACTCATCGCGCTTCTGGCTGTGTGACCGGGGAAAGGTCGGATCGTATATCCAGGTCCAATCCGGATTCAGCCAGGGCCGTCGATAGCCGGGCCGGACGGTGGCGTAGTTGGCGCAGAATACGTCCCGGCACTGCCGGCCGATCTCGGGGTAGAGTGGGTCGGCGGTGATGCGGTAGGCCGCGGCCGCGGCCTCAGGTGCCCAGCGAAGCGCGGTCTGATTGGTGCCCGTGCGGTTGTTGAAAAGCTCGCTCATCAGCCACCGGGCCTGCTGGGTGACTCGCTGCCGGATGGCCTCGGCCAGCCGATCGTCCAGCCTCAGCTCAGCCCGGTACTTCCACGCGTAGTACAAAGCGGTGCAGTAGGGTCCGGAAACCGAGATGTGCGGCTCGGCAAATCGCGACATGTACAGGCTGACGCCGCCGCCTTCGCTGCACACCGGCCGGCTGACCAGTCGGTCGATAAGCTCTGCGCAGCGTTGCCGGTGCTCCTCATCCAGCTCGCCCAGGCCAGCCAGAACACTAAAAGCTTGGACCATCATGATGTTGGTGAGGCTGCTTTCCTGTACCGGCGATACGTAGAAACCCCGTTGCGGGTCCCAATACTTCTCCATCGCGACCAGGGCGGCCTTCTTCACCCGGTGCAGGTAGTCCGCCGGCTGGAATTCCCGGGCCCGGTCCGAAAAACCCAGCGGTGTGGTTGCCGCCGGCGGCTGCGCCAGAGATTTGGCGGCCGCCAGCAGAATCCAGCCGGTGAGCGCAGCAGGTCGGCAAATTCCCAGGATTGCTACCATTGTGTTGTTACGTCTTGTCGCAGCGCTGCTGACCGAGCGGCGGCACGCGGCCTTCCTGCCTCCGTGACTTTGTGCTTGGATGGCTGTGTGGCCGGGTCACGCAGGACCGGTCCCAGGC
>CAYZXK010000165.1:0-1603 GCA_964482395.1 uncultured Planctomycetales bacterium
TGCTCAGGCCCTCCGCAAGCAGTTCAAATTCACGGGCTTCAAGCTTGAAAAAAAGGCCAGCGACCGCCGGCAGATCGACGAAGCCCTGTCGACTGACCTGATCGGCGGCTACAAGGCGACGCTGACGCCGAAGAAACGTGAGAAGAATAGCGTTCAGTTGCGAATCGACGTTAAAAAGGCCGACAAGAACGTTCTTGCTACGACCATCACCGGCGAGCTGAACCGATTCGTCCCGGTCGGCGTCGGACCGCTGGAAGATAGTGACTATCTCATCGTCGCCACGCGTGCCCGGTGAGCTGGTACCCGTCCGGGCCGGGCGGCGCGGGGTTTTGCCTATCGTGGCAAGCCATTTGGCCACCAGCCGCCCGTTCGACTCCTCCGGTAATCGGATTGCCGCAAACCAGTTGCGGGTCGCTCTGAGCGCCTGGGGTCCGCCGCCAGCCAACCCCCGACAGTACCAGGGGCTGGGCACGCTGCTCGCTACCATCTGTCCTGAGCCCAGGATCTTCTACTGCCGCGGGGAGGACTCTGGCAACCTCGACGAGGAACTGCCTCGTTTCGGCACCGAAGCCCATGCTTACGGCTCTTAGCTGTACCGTCGGCTTGACCACCTGCCGCCGGAGGCAGCGGGCGGCGTGCTGGGGGCACTCGGTGCGAACCTGACCGGCGGTCTGGTGGTACCGGTTGAAGCTCTGGCGCTTGATACTAAGAGCTCTGGCCCGGGGGCGCTCCACCACACGAACCAAGGGGCAGGCGGCGAATTTACTATTTCGCGATAGCTGCGTTCGTCGGGTTGCGAACTGTGCCGGTGTTCTGTCCATTCCCGCCGAAGCCTATACCAGATGTGCCGGCTATACTGCATGCTCTGGATCAGCTTCTGACGAATGCTGACTACGTATATGCAGACGGCCATCCTCAGGAGGCGCCGCGCCTGGATGAGCCCCCATGAGTTGGGGCCCGGCTAGATGCTGGGGTGAGATCCTCCGATGGCCCGCCTGCGACGAGATTGGCCGTGGCGAACAAGCCTACGACATCGCAGATTCGGCCTATTGCCGTTATGAGCGCCGCATTGCTGGGTTTGAGTGGGATCGTGGCGGCGTCGGGACGGGCGCCGCTGCTGGCAACCAGCGTTTGAGCTTCTGGGCCCGAGCCTGGGCGGGCCGAGGTGCTGCCGGACTGGGTTTGGGAACCCGGTATCACGCTGGAATGGGCAGAGCTGGCGGAGGGTGCTTGCGGCCCGGCCCTTCTGGCCGTGACCGCAGACGGCCGGCTGCATCTTTTTGATGCTGGCACTGGCCGGCCGCTGCTTTCGCAGCCGATCATCGCCGGTCCGGGGGTCCGTCCTGTGCCGGAGGTATCGCAACGTGCGGGCGTCGGGGTATCGGTGTCAGGCAAACTTAGGGCAGACGCGGTCGCTTACTGCTTCGACCGCTTCAGTGTTTACGCGATTGAGCTTTCGCCGCGGCCGCGGCTGCGCTGGCGGGCCGGAAACTGGCCGGCCGGGCTGGCTGAGGGGCGCGAGCCGGCGGCCGCGCCCGAAAACCTGTTTCAGGGTGATCCCGAGCAATTGCGGCGGATCGTAGCGGCGCACGCGGTTGCGGGC
>CAYZXK010000166.1:0-8567 GCA_964482395.1 uncultured Planctomycetales bacterium
GGGCTGTGCGATGTGACGGTAGCGGTCCGACGGCCCGAGGGCTCAGCGCAGACCGGCCCCGCCCCGCCGACGATCGATGTGCAGGCCCACCTGCTCGCAGGAAGCCTGGGCAGCCCCGACGGACACCGTCTCGATCACGTCCACGGATGGCTGGCCGTCCACGACGGCACGGTGGAGCTGAAGAATCTGCGTGGATCCTACGCCGGGGCGGAGGTTCGGCTGGAGGGACGCATTCCGGCCTCGGGCGAGGAGACCGACAGCGGCCTGGACGTGATGATCAGCGACCTGCCGATCGACCGTCAGGTGGAAATCGGGTCCGCCTCTGGAAGTCCAGGCGTGCGATTGGCGTTTGCGGGTCACGCGGACGTATGGGGCCGACTGGCCGGCGAGCTATCATCTGGCCGGCAATCCATGCTGGTCCGCCTGAAAGACGGGCGACTGGCAGGTCGGGATCCCGGCCGGAGCTGGACTGTTGAGGATGGCTGGCTACGACTGCGTGGTCCAATTTGCGAAATCGAATCCATCACCGCCCGACAGGGCCAGGCACGCCTTGAGATTCGGGGCCGGCTTCCCTCCGCCACTGGCTCCGACACGCCGCTGTCGCTCGAAGTGAACGCTCAAACCCCAGCCATTGAGGACTTGTACTGCCAATTCACGCCCGAAGACTGGGCGCGGCTGATCGACGAGCTGGGGCTGGCCGGCACCGGCCGCGTCTGGCTTGTTCTTCATCCGAACGCCAACGACCCGATGCGTCTTGGGCAGGCGGCCGACATCGAGTTTGCCGCGGAGCGGATGAAGGCCCGGGCCATGCCGCTGGAACTCCGCGATCTCCAGGCCGGGCTCAGCCTGGCCCCAGGCCGGTTCCAACTCAGGCAAGCGACGGCCAAGCTGGCCCCGGCGGGTCAGCTTGCAGTGCGCCAGGAGCAGCCGGGCAACTGGCAGGGCCGTCGGATCGATGCCGCCTTCCAGCTCCAGGCCCGGGGCCTGGAGTTCGGACCCGAGTTGTCGGCCACACTGCCCGAGCCGGCCCGGCGATTGCTCGAGCGGCTGGGCCTGCGCGGCGGACTGGAGCTGGACCTGCCAGTCTTGCGCGTCAGCGGCCACGATCAGCCGACCTGGTGGCTGGAGGGCCGGCTGGCAACGCACAATGCCGAGCTGAACCCGGGCCTGAAACTGACCCGGGCCGACGCGGAGTTGTCGGGAAGCTGCGTCATCGACGCCGATGGACTCAGCCGACTGGACCTGAAGCTCAATCTGGCCCGCGCTCGGGTGGCGGACCGCGAATTGGAGAAGTGGGAAGGCGAATTGCTCTACGAACGGTCCGGCCGCTGGGTGCGGCTGGAAAGGCTGCAAGGCCGGCTATGCGACGGAGCCGCCCGAGCTTCTTTGTGGATCGACCCTCAAAGCCTGGATTATGAGCTGACCCTGAACATGTTCGACGTCAGCGCCGGCCAGATGTTGCCGTCGCCGAAGGATCAGCCCCAGGCGACCCGTCGCGGCCGGATCGATGGTGAGCTGTGGCTCCGCGGTCGGGGTGACCAAGTCAGCAGCCGGTGCGGTGGCGGAAACCTGCGGATTCGCGGCGCCTCCTTCATTCAGACTCCGGTCCTGGCTTCGGTCTTCCAGCAGCGGCCAAAGTCAAGCAGCAGCGACATGCTCGATCAGGCGGAAGTCCGCTTCACCTGGCAAGGCCAGCAGGTCAGGCTGGAGCGGATCGACATCCGGGGGCGCGACCTGCGCCTGATCGGCGAAGGGAGCTGGAACCTCAAAGACGGCACGATCCGCATGCTGCTATGGGGCGGACATCCCGAGCAGTGGCCCCGCCTGGCCATGCTGAACGACCTGCTCACCTCGACCCAGCAAGAGCTGATGCAGTACCGCGTGGAAGGTACGCTCGAAGCTCCCCGGGTCACCGCCGAGCCTTTGAGGCGACTCAACGAAGCCTTGCGGCGATTGCTGCCCCCGGAATGAGCGGTTCCGCCCCGACCGCTGGTCAGCCCCGCCGACCGGGTGCCGGCCCCCGGTCAGCATTCCGCGGTTTCCCCCTGGAATCACTCGAGGTAGCCCAGATCGGCCAGCCGGTGTTCTAGGACGCGCCGGTCCTCTTCGGTGTAAGCTTCGGCGGCCACCTTGCGGACCTTTTCGACTGGCGGTTCCTGCTCGACCACCGGTTCGACCGAGAACGCCTCGGTGATCACGCGTCCCTCCATGTCCACCGGGACCCGCAATCCCAGGGCCGCCAGCGCGGTCGGAGTTATGTCGATGATGTTCGCGTCCACTCGGTTGCCCCGTCGGATATTGGGACCCCCCATCGCCAGGACTCCCTCCACCCGATGGGTCCCCTCCAGACGACTGATGCTGCACCACCGCACCGGCTGACGACCCCGAATCTTACGCACCACCGCAAAGCCGGGGTGCGGAGCCAGAAGCAGATCGGGCAGGTTCGGATTCTCCTCGCGGCTGCAACCCAGCAGCTCCTCGGTCTTGTGGACCCCGACGAAGATGGGCGTGACCCGACCGTCCGGGTGCCGGACGGTGGCACTGGCCAGCCGTTGTTGCAATTCCTCGCGCAGCGGCTCGTACTGTTCGGGCGGCACGATGCCCAGCGGACCGCGTCCCTTCAGGTTGATATACAGGTAGCCATATATGCCGGCGTGCATGACGCAAGCCCGGGTGCGGGTCCAGTCGACCGCCAAGTCGTGCTCAATCGCCCGGCTACCCTGCTCGAATCGCGTGGCCCGCCCCTTGGTCAGCCTATGCCACCAGTAACCGGCCCGGGTGCGGGCCTGTTCCAAGCCGCTCTTGAGACCCAGGTAGCCCCAGCGATGAAGCAACAGGTTCGGTTGGGCCTTTCCGTCCAGACTGCCATGCCCGTGATCGGACATCACCAAAACGGTCGCGTTGTGTCGGTCGGCGTATTCCAGCAGCTCGCCCAGCACGTCGTCCAAACGTGTAAAGCACCGGGCCGCCAGCTCGGCCTCCTGCGGATAGCGCCCGCTGGTCCGAGGATCCAGGTACTTCCAGGCTTTGTGCTGTAGGTTGTCCACCAGCTTGAAGACCACCATGAGCACGTCCCAGCCAAACTTGTCGCCGCAATACCTGGTGAGCAGGGCCCCGTGGTCGAAACTGGTCGCGATGTACTCCAGGTTGTCGGCCAGGCGGGCCCGCCGACCGATCGCCGTCCGACGCCAGTTGGTCCGATAGTCATAATCCGGGATCAGCCGGAAGATCTCCTCCTTCAACTCCGGCGGCCAGGTAAACTGAGCGTCGGTGCTGGGGGTCTCGAACCCGCTGATCATGAACCCGTTGACCGGCTTGGGTGGGTAGGTCATCGGGACGCTGATGCTGCCCACCCGCAGGCCCTTTTCGCTGAGAAGCTGCCAGAGCGTCTTCTCGCGGATCTCGTACGTGCTGTTGAAGGTGAGGCAGTGGGTGGTGGGATCGTAGGTCTCGAAGTCCAGAATCCCGTGCCGGCCCGGGCCTTTGCCGGTCATAAAGGTGGTCCAGGCTGCCGGCGTGATCGGCGGCTGAGTCGAGTTCAGCACCCCCCACACCCCGTTTTCCATGAACCGCTTGAGATGCGGCATGCGGCCCGCGTCCAGCAGCGGATTGAGAATCTCGAAGGTGGCGCCATCCAGACCGATGATCAGCAAACGATCGACCACCGGCTTCAACGGCCGAGCGGCCGACCGGTTCTCGGCTTGTCTTTCCAGTGACGCTATAAAGCCGGCGTTCATGGCCCTGCTCTCCCAACTACCAGTCCGTAACTCGGTCAGCCGCTGCGGGACGCCTCAGACCGCCGGCGGCTCTCCCCGCTGCGGCCGCACCACCAGATCGTATCCCTCGCTCCCGGTGCAGTAAACCGTCAACCACCGGCCGGCCAGCATGGAAGTGCCGGGACGCTGCCCGACCCCCGACGCTCGGCGGGGCTGCTCCGGCTCCAGAATGCAGACCGAATCCACCTCCGGCGCCTGCCCGGCATGCCGGGCCAGCCAACCACGCCTCGAGCGCCCATCCACAACTACCTCGAAGCTCTGGCCCACCCGTCGGCGGGCGGCAGCCATCGCCACCTCCTGCTGGGCCAGCATCAGTCGGCTATAACGTTCCTGCTTGGTCTGCTCATCGAGCTGCTCGCCCATTCGGCCGGCGGGCGTCTCCGGTTCCAGCGAATACCTGAATGCCCCCAAGGCGTCGAAACCGAACTCGCGGACGAAGGTCAGCAACTCCTCGAACTCGGCCTTCGACTCACCTGGGAATCCGACCATCAGGGTGGTTCGGATGCTTAGGCCCGGTATCCGCTCACGCAGCTTACGCAGCAAAGTCTCGATCTGATCGCGCCTCACCCGCCGACCCATGGCCCGCAGAATGCGATCGCTGATGTGCTGGAGCGGAATATCCAGGTACTTGACCACTCGGTCGCATTCGGCCATCGCGTCGATCATGGCATCGCTGAACCCGGACGGGTAGGCGTACATCAGCCGCAACCAGCGGGCCCCTTCGCAGGCGGCATCCAGCCTTCGCAGCAGGCCGGCCAGCCCCTCTTGGTAACCCAGGTCCTTTCCATAACTGGTCGTGTCCTGTCCGATCAGGATCAATTCGCGGGCCCCATCGGCGATGAGTTCCCGGCATTCGGCCACGATCGTCTCCGGCGGTTTGCTGCGCATCGGGCCACGGATGGCTGGGATGGTGCAGAAAGTGCATTGCTGGTCACAGCCTTCGCTGATTCGGACATAGGCGTAGTGGCGCGGCGTCAAACGCAATCGACCCTGATCCGACCAGGCCTGCGGCCGGTAATCGCCGAGGTAGAGATTTGTCGCGCCCTCCCAAACCGCGCGGGCCACATCCGACCGGTTGTGGACGCCGACCAGGGCATCGATCTCCGGGATGGCCTCCCGCAGCTTGCACCCGTCGCGTTGCACCAGACAGCCGGCCACCACGATCCGACGCAGCCGGCCCTGTCTTTTCCGCTCTGCCAGCTCACCGATGACCTCCAGCGCTTCCTGCCGGGCGGAGCCGAGGAACCCGCAGGTGTTTACCACGACCGTATCCGCAGCGGACTCGTCGGCAATGATCGCGCCGGACTCCCCGATCTGGGCGAGCATCCGTTCGGAGTCGACCAGGTTCTTGACGCAGCCCAGCGAAATCAGCCCCACCACGGGAGGCGACGACCTTGCACCTCCGCGCCGTCCGCTTCTGCCCGATAGTTTCTTGCCAGTCACCAGAGGACCGTGAGAAGAGCCGGTCGGCAGAACGACCGCGGCCGCTCAGCGCCGGCTCCGAGCCGGCGCCCGGGCGGTGTCCGTAAGCGACTTATGGTTCTTCAAACAGCGCGTCTACGAACGCCTCGGGATCGAAAGGCTCGATGGCGTCGATGGTTTCGCCCAGGCCCACGAATTTGACCGGGATATCCAGCTCGTCGCGGATGCCCACCACGATCCCACCCTTGGCCGACCCGTCCAGCTTGGCCAGGAACAATCCGCTGACCGCGACCGCCTCGGAGAAAATCCTGGCCTGGTTGATCGCGTTCTGTCCGATGGTGGCATCCAGCACCAGCAGGACCTCATGCGGGGCGTCGGGAATCCGCTTCTGCACTACGCGCTGAATCTTGTTCAGCTCTTTCATCAGGTGCTGCTGGGTATGCAGCCGGCCAGCGGTATCGATCACCAGCACGTCGATCTTGCGGGCGATGGCCGCCTCGCAGGCGTCGAACGCGACCGCCGCCGGATCGCTGTTCGCCTGGTGCCGAACGATCTCCACGCCGGCCCGCTGGGCCCAGATCGCCAGCTGATCGATGGCCGCAGCCCGGAAGGTATCGCAGGCCCCCAGCAGCACCGACTTGCCCTGCTGCTTGAGGTAGTAAGCCAGCTTGGCCACGCTGGTGGTCTTGCCTGAACCGTTGATGCCGACCACGAAGATCACGGTCGGCGGCCGATCTGCAAAGCGCAGCGACCGGTCGCCGGCGCTCCAGGTGTCGGCGATCCGGCGCTTGATGAACGGCAGTATCTCTTGAGCTTCGCCGATCCGGCCGGACTTCCACGCGGTCCGGATCTCGTCCATCAAGCGGGCGACGGCTTTAGGTCCCATATCTCCGGCCAGCATGGTCTCGCCGAGCTGGGTCAACAATTCCTCGTCGATCTTCCGTCCGATCGGCAGCAGGGTCCGCAGCCCGGATGCGATTTTGGCTCGGGTCTTGGTCAGGCCGCGTTTGAGTTGATCAAACAAGCCCATGGCGATTCCTTCAGTCCTCCTTTGGCGGCCCGGAGACCGTCGGGTCAGGGACGGGCTTCGGGTTGGACTCAACTTCGCAGGCGGCGGCTGACTGCACGGGAGTCGGCTGGAAGCCGTCGACCTGGGCCGCCACTTTGCGTCGGACGCCGTCCAGCACCCCGTTGACGAAGCCCGGCGAGTCAGCCCCGCCGAAACGGCGGGCCAGCTCAATCGCCTCGTTGAGCACCACCTGATAGGGGGTCTGGCGGCTTGCGAGCAGCTCATAGAGCCCCAGGCGGAGAATGTTCCGGTCCACCGGTTGCATGCGTCGCACCGACCAGTCGGGTACGTGCTCGCTCAACAGTTGATCGGCCCGCAGCCGGTATTGCCAGGCCCCGGCCGCCAGCTCCCGGGCGAACGCGATCACCGCCGGCCCCGGCGGTCGCTTCCAGCCCAGATCGCGGTGGTTGAGGGGGTCGGTCAGGAAGGCATCGAGCTGGTCGCCGAACGATTCCCCCACCGCATCGAACAGGCACAAGGCCTGAAGCGCTAGGATTCGAGCTTGCGACCGCTGGCGAAGGGGCATGCCGGCCACCGGACTCGCGATTACCTCACCTGGCCCCCGGCCGCTTCTGCCCGATAACTGCCAGCAAGTTGGCCATCTCGATGGCCGCTCGGGCCGCATCCGCTCCCTTGTTGCCGGTCTTGGCCCCGGCCCGGTCGATGGCCTGCTCCAGCGAGTCCGCGGTGATTATGCCGAAGGTCACCGGCACGCCGGTGGCCAGCGAAACCTGCGCGATCCCCTTGGCCACTTCGGCTGCGACATATTCGAAGTGCGGGGTATGCCCACGGATCACGCAGCCCAGGCAGATGACGGCCGCGTAGTCGCCAGCGGAGGCCAGCTTCTGGGCCACCAGCGGTATCTCCCAGGAGCCCGGTACCCAGACCTGGGTGATGCGGGCCGGGTCAGCCCCGTGTCGAGTCAGCTCGTCGGTGGCCCCCTCGACCAGCCGGGCGGTGATGAACTCATTGAAACGGGCCACCACCAGGGCAAACCGGTATGGGGCGGCGTCCAGCTTGGCGGAAAGCACTTCTGGCATTGGAGTTACCCGTCAAACAATTCCAGTCGCGTAGTCTAATCCACGCCCGCAAGACCGGCAAACGACTCCCCCTCAGCCTTGAACCCGAACCGCTACCATCGTCAGGTCATCGGTCTGCTCGGCCAGGCCGACAAACCGACGGATGTCCCACACGATGTTGTTTAGCACCTGCTGCGGCGGCAGGTTCCCATAAGTTGAAAACGACTCCCGGAGCCGGTTGCGGCCGAACTCCTCGCCGGCGAAATTCCGGGCATCCACCGCACCGTCGGTGTACAGCAACAGCAGATCCCCGGGGTGCAACGGCAGGGTATGCTCGTGATAGGTCTCGTCCGGGTTGACACCCAGAACCAGATCGGCCTGGTCGCTCGTGCTTACCTGCCCCTCCCGCAACAGCAGCCAGGGCTCGTGTCCGGCGTTAACGTAGCTCAGCGAGCGGGCCGGCCCATCGACCGTGACCAGCAGCAGGGTCACGAACTCGCTGGGCAGCGTTTCGCTACAGAGCTGACGATTCAGACGGGTCAGTAGTTCGGCCGGCCCGGCACAGGTCCGGGCATAGGCCCGCAACGCACCCCGCAGCGACGACATCAGCAACGAAGCCGGGATCCCTTTGCCGGCCACGTCGCCGACCAGGGCCGCCAGTCGCCCGTCGCAAAGTGCCACAAAGTCGCAAAAATCGCCCGCCACCTGGTAGTTGGGGTGGAAAACCAGCCCGGTCTCAAGCCGCGGATGATGCGGGGCCGGGATGCGGATCATCCGCTCCTGCAACTGCCCGGCCAAGGCGAGCTGGCGCTGAGTCTGGGCATTTCGCAGCCGCTCCTCCACGAGCTGCGCGTGGACGATCGCGGTGGCGGCCTGGTACGCCACGGCCCGCAGCAGGTCGCGTTGGGCCTTGCGGAACCGGCGACGACGGTCGGTGTACACCCGGATCACTCCCACCGGGCTGCCGCGATAGATCATGCCCGCCGTCAGCATGCTCACCAACCCCTGGGCCCGGGCCTGCTCCGGGTACTGGATTCGCGGGTCGCGGGTCATGTCTTCGATATATACGATCGCCCCGCGCAGGGCTTCATCATCGACCGCACTGGAGGCCCGCAGAACCGCCCCTTTGCGCAGGTACTCCGCCGGCAAGTTGTAGACGGCTTTGACCGCCAGCTCATCGGTCTTCGGGTCGTACAACCGCATGCTGCAAAATGGGCAATTCATGACCCGGGCGGTGTCCGCCACGATACGGTCCAGAACTCTCTGCAAGTCCTGCTGTCC
>CAYZXK010000167.1:0-10027 GCA_964482395.1 uncultured Planctomycetales bacterium
GGTCCAGCCGCGGCTGCCGACCCCGGTTGCGGGCAGGCCGGTGGCGCGGAGGTTGAGACGTCGGGGGCGGCGAGAAGTGACAGGCCCGCCTTTGGCCCGATCGGTCGTGGCGGACTCTAAGCGGCCCGGCGTCAGAGGGCGCGCGGCGGGTGCGGCTCCAGCCCGCCTGGTTCGTGCCGACTCAAGGTTGCCGCTCAGTCCTGCTCGGTGTGGGCGGCTCGGGCGGCCGCGGCCGGCGGCATTTGGAACTTGGTATAGGCCGCCGTGACCTCGTCCGGGCGGCCGCTCAGCATCACCTGGCCGTCGTGAATCCACACCGCCCGGGTGCAGACCTCCCGGACTAAGTTCATGTTGTGAGTGGCCAGGACGACGGTTTTGTTCTCGGCCCGGAATCGGTCCAGAATCGAGCCGGCCTTGGCCCGGAACGCGGTGTCGCCGACGCTGAGCACCTCGTCCAGCAGCAGGATGTCCGGCTCGATATGGATGGCGATCGAGAAGCCGAGCCGACCCCGCATGCCGGCCGAGTAGGTTCGCACGGGGGCGTCGATGAACTGGCCCAGCTCGCTGAAGGCTATGATGTCGTCCAGGCGGGCATCGATCGTTCGGCGGGGCAGGCCCAGGATCGAGCCGTTGAGGTAGATGTTCTCGCGTCCGCTGAGGTTGCTGTTGAAGCCGACGCCGAAGCTCAGCAGGCATCCCACCCGTCCGCGGACTTCCACCCGGCCGCGATCGGCCTCGCAGATTCCGGCCAGGGTCTTCAGCAGGGTGGACTTGCCGGAGCCGTTGCGGCCGATGATGGCCACCACGTCCCCGGGACCGGCCTGGAAGTTGATTCCGCGCAATGCCCAGAACTCCTGCCGCCAACGCCCGTCCCGCCCGTTTCGCCGGGAGAGCAGCCGCAGCAGCCCGACGAAGGTCTCGCGCAGGGTCACCTCGGTCCGGTGATAGCGGATCAGGAACTTGACCCAGACGTCCTCGGCCAGGATAAACGGCGGGTTGGGGCCGGTTTCAGACATACTTGGCGAACTTCCCCTCCCCCCGACTGAACAGGCTGAAGCCGGCGGCCAGGGTTGCCAGTGTCACAGCCACAAGGTAAAGCGAATGTCCCAGTTCGGGCGACCGGTGCTGGATCAGGCCGGCCCGGTACCCTTCCAGCAGACAGGCCATCGGGTTGAGCATGTACAGCGAAAGGTAGCGTTCCGGCACCCGCGAGTGTTCGCCCCCGACGAAGTAAAGGATGGGGCTGAGGTAGAAGCCCAGCCGCAGCACCACCGCGGCGATGTTGGCCGTGTCGGCGAAGAAGGCCCCCAGGTAAGCCACTAGGTAGGCCAGGCCGGCGGTCAGCAGCAGTTGCACCAGTATCAGCGGCAGCAGCCATAAGGCGTGCAGCGAGAGGTGACGGCCGGCCAGAAGCAGGACCACCAGCAGAACCAGCAGCCCCCAGAGAAAGTCGTAGAGCCGCGAGAGGCTGATGGACAGGGGGAACACCGATTTGGGAAAGTTGATCTCGGCGATCAGGCCGCGATAAGTGCGGATGCACGTTGCAGCCTGGGTGATGGTCCCTTCCAGAAAACGCCAGGCCAGCACTCCGACGAACAGGTAGATCAGGTAGTCGCTCGGCCGGCGCCCGGCCTGCTGAAACAACACCCCGAAAATCAGGTAGTAAATCGACAGCGACAAAAGCGGGTCCAGCAGGTTCCACAGGTTGCCGAGCACCTTATTGCGATGACCGGCCTTGAGGTTGCTGCTGACCAGGTACACCACCGTTTCGCGGCGAGCGTACAGCTCGCGCAGGCCGCTGAGCAGACTGGGTCGCTGGGCCGACACTCCGATCACCGTCAGCCGGGGCCCCGGTCACGCCGGGCCGGGCCGCTTCGACTCGCCCAGCATCCGAATCGAACCCTGCCCGCAAGTCAAGGGTCCGGCGGACGACCCCGGCCGGGCTGGCCTGCTCCCGGTCGCTTGGGGGTATACTTTCGGTTCCGGCCGGTCCAGGTGCCGAGCCGACAGCAGGAGCCTGCCGTGAAAGTGCTGAACGTATGCGGCGCCAGGCCGAACTTCATGAAGATCGCTCCGCTGATGCGCGCCTTTGCGGCCAGCGGCGGCATCCAGGCTCGGTTGGTGCATACCGGCCAGCACTACGATGAGACGATGAGCCGGGCGTTCTTCAGCGATCTCAGGCTGCCGCAGCCGGACGTGAACCTCGAGGTAGGCAGTGCGTCGCATGCCCTTCAGACCGCTTTGATCATGCAGCGCTTCGAGCCGCTGTTGCTGGAGGAGAGGCCGGACGCGGTGCTGGTGGTGGGGGATGTGAATTCCACCGTCGCCTGCGCCCTGGTGGCGGTCAAATTGCAGGTGCCTACCATCCACGTCGAGGCCGGGTTGCGCAGCTTCGATCGCACCATGCCGGAGGAGATCAACCGGCTGCTGACCGACGCCATCAGCGAACTGCTGTTCGTCAGCGAGCCCTCCGGGGTGACGAATCTGAAGCGCGAGGGCATTGCGCCCGAGAAGATCCACTTCGTGGGCAACGTGATGATCGACACCCTGATGGCTCACCGCGAGCTGGCCGCCAGCTCCCGGGTGCTGGATCGCCTTGAGCTGGCCGACGGTCATTACGGCGTTCTGACCCTGCACCGGCCAGCCAATGTCGACGACCCGGCGGTGCTCTCGGGAGTTTGCGACGCTCTGGAAGTGATCCAGGCCGCCACGCCGCTGGTGTTCCCCGTCCACCCGCGCACGCGGGCCAATCTGGAGCGGACCGGACTGCTGGCCCGCCTGACCGCGATGAAGGGGCTGCGACTGACCGAGCCGCTGGGCTACCTGGATTTTCTCCGGCTGATGAGCGGCGCCCGGGTGGTGCTGACCGACTCTGGCGGCATCCAGGAGGAGACCACCGTGCTGGGGGTGCCGTGTCTGACGCTGCGAGAGAATACCGAGCGTCCAATCACGGTGGAGCAGGGCACCAACCAACTGGTCGGCTTAGACCCGGCCCGGATCGTGGCCGGTTATCGGAAAGTACTGGACGGCCGGATCCAGCGTCGGATTCCAGAGTTATGGGACGGGCACGCCGCCGAGCGAATCGCCCAGATAATGCTGCGCTGGCACGAGCGAATGGCCCGGTAAACCGCTTTCGGCCGCGGGCGCACACGATGCAAGCGCAGTTGGCCACACCTGGGCTGACCGGCCAGTTGTCATTTCATCCCCTCTGACGAGCCGCGGCCGCTGCCCCCGTGATCCGGTGTGGCGCTTCCCACCTGTCCACCGGCTTGTGCGTCCCGCCCGGTCGGGCAACGGTTCATGGTGGCGGGAAGGCTGGAGCCGTGGTCTGCGCTCAGCCTGGCAGTGACTCTGGGCTGTGCCCTGCCGGCGCCAAGGTGGCCCTACGCGCCCATGAAAAACGGGACCCAAGTAAGTGGTAGACGTGTGGCGGCCGCCGGGTGCGTCGCTCGGCGTCTCTGCCGTCCCGTCTTCGCCCCAGGAGCTGAGCGATTGTTCACCGATCGTTAGCTGGGTGATCAGCCGGCCCCGGTCCGGAGGCCGCGTCGGAGCGACGGGCCGGGGTACCGGCATCAGCCAAGGATCAAGATCAGCAAGCCGGCTTCCAGTCGATGACCCGCAGCTCGACCCGGCGTTGTCCGTTCCATTCGTTGATCAGCGGTTCGAAGGCCAAACGGAGTCGACGATGCTCTGCCAGTTCGTCGGCCTGGGCACCCCAACCGAATGCGATGGCCTTTCGAACCGTCCGATCCTGCCGGACGGCAAGCTGGAGGTGGCCTCGGTCCGAGCCCACTGCCCGCGGTCGGTCGGCCAGCTCGACGGTCGTGGTAGCCAGGCGTGGTCGGGGGTTGCCGGCCCCGAAGGGGGCCAGGCGCTGGATGGCATCGACCACCGCGAGGCTCAGCTCGGCCAGCGAGACCTCATCGTCTAGGTGGAGTTTGGGTCGCAGGTCGGCGGCAGTGAGACGCCGGGCGGCTTCGGCCTGGAAGGCCGCGGTGAATGCATCCACCTGGTCGGCCCGCAGCCGCAGGCCGGCAGCCATCGCATGACCTCCGTAGCTGAGCAAATGCTGCTGGCAGTCCCGGAGTACCTGGTGGAGCGGGAAATGCGGCACGCTCCGGGCGGACCCCTGCCCAAGTCCGTTTTCCAGGGCGATCAGGACCGTCGGACGATGGAATCTTTCGGTCAGCCGAGCGGCGACGATCCCGATGACGCCGGCGTGCCACTTGGGGCTGGCCAGGACGATCCCCCGGCAGCTCTCCCGATCGTAGCCTTTCTGGATCACCAGAGCCTCAGCATCATTGAGAATCTGCCGTTCCACCTGCTGTCGGCGGCGGCTAGCCGCGTCCAGCCGGACGGCGATCTGGCGGGCCTGGTCCGGGCCGGCGCGGGTGAACAGCTCGACCGCCATCCGAGCATGCCCCATCCGCCCAATCGCGTTGAGCCGTGGGGCCAGCATGAAACCCACGTCGTAGTCGTCGTAGGCCTTCTTACCGGTCAGTCGGGCGACTTCCAGCAGCGCCCGCAACCCCGGGTTGGCAGTATTCGCCAGATGTCGCAGGCCGTAGCTGGCGATGATGCGGTTCTCGCCGACCAGCGGAACCACGTCGGCGATCAGCCCCAGTGCCGCCAGCGCGGTGGCCTCCAGCAGGAAGTCCCGGAACACCTCCGAGACTCGCGGCCCGCCCGATACGTGCCGACCCAGAGCCCAGGCGATTTTCAGCGCCACCCCCGCCCCAGACAGATCGGGATTGGGACTGAGCCCGAGGGCGGTGGGGTGTACGATCAGAGCTTCCGGCAACTCCTCATGGGGCTGATGGTGATCCGTGATGATCAGTTCCAGGCCCAGCTCGCGGGCCTGCCGAGCCTCGGCCACCGCGGTGATGCCGCAGTCCACCGTGACCAGCACCTGGCCCCGATCGGCCGCGATTTTCTGCACCGCCTCCTGATTCAGTCCGTACCCCTCTTCCAGACGGCTGGGGATGTAGAAATCGACGTTCGCCCCCATCACCCGCAGCGCCTGCCAGAGGATGGCCGTCCCGGTCACTCCGTCGACGTCATAGTCCCCGTAGATGATGATTCTCTTGCCGGCGGCGACCGCGGCAGCCAGTCGCCGGGCGGCCGGCTCGGCGCCGGGCAAGGTGGAAGGCGGCTGGAGGGTGCGGAAGTCGGGCCTCAGGAATGGGTGGACCTCGCCGGCCGCCCGCACGCCCCGGTTGAGCAGGAGTTGGGCCAGCAATGGTGGAATGTCCGCCTCCCGGGCCAGACGTTCCCGTGCCGGGTGCGGTGCCGCCACCACCCATTCGCGTTCGCTTTGCAGCCGGTGAATGCCGATCAACCTCCCAGAGTTGGCGGGAGATTCCCGCCGTCAGTTCGCCTCCAGATATCGTTGCAGCAGGATGCCGTAGCGTTCGGTGACCTCGGGCGTCAGCTTCTCGCGCTCGGTCCAGACCGCCAGGTCCAGCCCGGTGTGGATCTGACTGCGGGGCAGCGGTCGAATGGCGTAGGCCTCGACCGCCAACCGCATGAGGGTCATAGCGTTGATGGTGGCGGCCTTCAGGTGCCCGATAATCTCCTGGAGCACGGCGCCGCGGTCCCGCCCCACCGGCTGGGCTCGCCAACAGTCGAAGTCGGTGACCAGAGCGACCAGGGCGTACGACATTTCCGCCTCGCGGGCCAGCTTGGCCTCCGGCATGGCGGTCATTCCGATCACGTCGCCGCCCCAGGCCCGATGCATGTGAGATTCGGCCACCGTACTGAAAGGCGGTCCCTCCATGCAGACATACGTGCCCCGGGCGTGCACGGTGGTCGGCACCTGATTGGCCACCGACAGCAGCAGCGATCGCAGATCCGGGCAGAACGGCTCGGCAAATTCCACGTGGACCGCGATTCCCTCGTCGAAGAACGTCGGACATCGGCGGAAGGTCTTATCAATGACCTGGTCGGGTACGACCAGCTCGCGCGGCAGGATGTGCTCGCGCAAGGAGCCGACCGCCCCGCTGGCCAGCACGTGGGTGACGCCCAGCGACTTGAGAGCATAGATGTTGGCCCGGTAGGGGACCTGCGAGGGGTTGTAAGTGTGTCCGTCGCCGTGCCGGGCCAGCAGAGCGACCTCTGCTCCATGCCAGCGGACGACCCGCACCGGGCTGCTGGGTCGACCGAAAGGCGTATCGATCTCATAGACGCGTCCGCCGCTGACGCCGAACAGGGTTTCGCCCAGTCCAGTGCCGCCGATCACGCCGATCATGCTTGCTTCTCCGCTCGGTAAGTACCCGCGCCATACCCTAACCCGCGCCAAGCGGAATTATACTCGCCCGGCCCCCAGCTCACCAACCGGCCAGCAGCCGCCCCATCCGGCTGACAAGCTGTGCCAGGCTGTCACGCAGGTGCAGCGCGTAGAAATACCCCCGATCGTCGGCGATCTGGTCGCGCTCCCAGAGCATCCGCAAGGTCTCGACCCGCTGATCGTATTCGGCTGCTTTCCAGGGATCAGTCTGGAGCATGGTCTGGTTGATGCGTCTGATTGCCTGGAAGACCAGTCGGCGGGCGTCGTGATCCCACGGCTGGTCCTTGCTGAGCGTTCGGGACTGCTCAATGAGCCGGGCCCGCTCCTGGAGCAGCTCCGCCGGCAGACCACGCAGATGACGTTGCGGGTTGTAGCGCAGGTCGCGGCTTTGCTGCTGAGCCGCATTGATGTCTTGAGGGCGGATTCCCTCCCGCGGCAGCGGCAGGTGCAGCGTGGCACTGACGCAGCTGGCCGGGGCCGGCTCCACCCCGAAGAAGGCCCGTACAAAGTCCTCCGTGACCTCGTCGTACTTGGCTCCGCCCACCCCGTGGATGAACAGATCGGCCAGCAGCAGTCGGGCCAGCGCCGACAGGCTGATGGCCCGCGGGCGGAGCTGCCAACCCTCCGGTTCAAAAGGCCAGGCGCTGTTCCGGCTGGCGGCACCGACCAGCTCGGCCGGCTGAAACCGGCCCACAAAGTCCGTCTCTGCCCGCAGCTCGAACCAGTCGGCGTGCGGGGCGACCAGCAAGCGTCGGCGGGGCAGCCGGGGATGGACCGCCCATAGCGGCAGTTCGACCACCTGGTCTGACACCTGTAGGCGCGGCGCGGGTTGGCCGGCCGCCCGCAGCCGGTGCCGTTGCCGATATCCCTCCAGAGCCCGGTTGTAGTCCTCGGCGCAGCGCCGCGGCTCGGTCAGCATTCGAGCCATTAGAAGGCGGAAGGCGCTTTGATCGCACAGCCGCGAAACGCGCAGCTCGCGGACGCCCGTCAGCCCCAGGTCGGCCTCCACCGCCGCCCGCCCGCTGCCCAGGGCATCGCAGTATTGCGGCTGCGGATCTGGACTGCCCAGCCATCCGCGAGCGAAAATGGGAAGGGCCGACCGGTCGCCGAAATCCAGCAGCGAGGTCACGCGGGCGAAGAACTCCAGCCACTGGCTTCTGGGCTGGGCCGGCTGCCACTCGAACGCAAGCCGCCGGTCGCAGCCCGGAATGGCTACCGCCACCCGCCGCAAACCACGCGAGGTGATCTGCGGCACAATCAGCTCGCTGCTCTTGGGCAGGTCGCAGTCCACGGTCAGGAAGACCGCCTGCCCGCCAAGTTGGCCGGCCAGGATGTGGGTGGCGATGATCTTGGCAAACACGCCGGCGTGGAAAAACTCGGCCTGGTGGCCGCAGGCGACTACCGGCCCGGCCAGGTTCAACTGTCGGCGGAGGTTGCTCCGGGCCGCGGCCAGGTCTGCCCCCAACCGGGCGGCGGAGGCCGGCTGGTCGCTCAGCCACTCTCTCAGTTTCAGGCGCAAGGTATCGGCCGGCGGCTCGACCAGAATGCCCAGGTGTTCGGCGGGAACCTGGAGCCGCCGGCGGCAGATTACTCGGGGCGGGCAGGCCGACAGTCGGTCGAAATGCGCTGGCTGTCCGCTTGGTGAATCCTGGACCACGTTCCGCTCCCAGCCCGCCGCAGCTCGCGTGCGAAAACCGTCAGGTAGTGTTCCAGCCGGGCTGTCGGATCATCCAGCGTTCCGCCGAACTCGCGGCTGCGGTCCCGATAAATCCGCCGAACCGCAAGCTCCTCGACCCGTAGCCCGCGGCAGGCGCACTGTACCCAGAACTGGAGCGGAAAGGCATATCCAGGCTCATCCAGACTCAAGGTGCGGACCGCCGCCACCCGGTAGGCCTTGAAACCGCAGAAGGAGTCGGTCAGGCGCAAGTCCAGACACCGGTTGATCAGGCGGGTCATGAGCAGGTTGATGGCCCGTCGGTCAGGCGGGGCCGGGTCGTCGTCGGGGTGAGGCCGCAGATAGCGCGAGCCGCTGATCACGTCGGCCCGGCCCTCTCTGGCCCGGGCCACGAACCGCGGGATCTGGGCTGGCTCGTGCTGGCGGTCGCAGTCCAGGGTAATCACCCAGTCGTAACCGCCGGCGTCCGCGTAAGCGAACGCATCAATGAGGCTCTGCCCGTACCCCCGGTTCTCCAGGTGGGTGATTACCCGCACGCCGGGTTGGAGCCGGAGCAGGGCGGGAGTGGCATCGGTCGAACCGTCGTCGATGACCAGGATGTCACCGGCGTGACGGCGAACTGCCTCCAGCACATCCGGCAAGTGATGCTCTTCATTGTAGACCGGAATGGCGACCAGCAACTTCATCGTTCCAGCTCTATGCGAAGATCGGCCAACCACGGGATGGTCCGGTTGGCTGGCCGTCTCCGCCCCGCCGGCTTCGCGTTCCCAGCCTGCCCAGACGGCCTCCGGCCCGGCCAGGCTGTCAATCGGATTGTTGCCTGATCGGGTCGATTGTCAAATCGCCGCCGACCAAAGTGCGGCAAACGATGCCGGAGCGGTGCATTTGTTGCATTCTGGCGAAGAAACTTCCTTGACCGCTGGGCGTGCACTGAGCCGGCAGACCGGCGGGAACGGCTCACACGGTGAGCAACTCGGAAACCGCGTAGCGACTGGCCACAGTGAGCGGGTAGTCTGCACCCAGGACGGCCCGGTGCGTCTGAAGGGCTAGTTCGGGGTGGTTGTTGTGCTCACTCAGATGGGCGAGGGCTATCCATCGCGGTCGGCGTCGCCGACAACGTTTGAGCAGGGTCGCGGCCTCATCGTTGGAAAGGTGTCCGCCATCGCCGCGAATCCGGGCCTTCAGTTCTGGCGGATACGACCCTTCCGCCAACATGATGGGATCGTAATTGCTTTCCAGGTAGGCCGCGTCCACCTCGGACAGCACCTGAGCCAGGCCGCTAAACGGATGGCCAAGGTCGGTCAGAATGCCCAGCCGCTTCCGTTCCCACTCGATCACGAAGGCCACACTCTCAGCGGCGTCGTGCGGGGTGGGTAGGGTGTAAACGGTTACCGGGCCGAAATGCAACGCCTCGCCCGGGTGGAAATGCCGGACCTGGGACAGTTCGCCCGCGTAGCGGGCGATCGCGTGGTGCGTGGCCGGGCTGGCGTAAAGCGGTGCCCCGGATTGCCGCTGGTAAACACCCGCGCAGCGAGTGTGGTCAAAGTGCCGATGTGAAAGGATCACCGCGTCCAGGCCGCAAATTGATCGACCGCGGGCCGCCATTCGGCGGCTGGCCTCCCGCCCGCTGATACCAGCATCGAAGAGCAAACGCACCTCGCCCGCTTCCACGTAAATCGCATTTCCATTCGACCCGGATTGGAGCGAGAAGGTCAGCATTTGGTCATTATACCGCGCTGCCGCCGGCGGGACAGACGGGCCGCCGATGGGCACCAGCGAGCCGATGCTCCAGCCTCTGATCCGCAGCCCGCGCGAGGTTCCGCTTCGGCTCCTACTGCTTGTCCTCCGGATCAGTCTCGCCCCGGGCTCGACGCTTCGCACGCAGCAGGCGAGCGGTATATTCCGACTCGGAGGTGGCTGGCCGGACCCGCTTGGCCGGCGGCGCTGACACCACCGGTCGGTCCGATTCGAGCGGCCCGGGCACCGGTCGGCGCAGGTCCGGACCGGGCGGCTGGCCGCCGACTGTGGGGCCTGCGGGCTGTGCGGATTGCGGGCCGGGCCGGTCG
>CAYZXK010000168.1:0-20829 GCA_964482395.1 uncultured Planctomycetales bacterium
GGTAACTGGCGTCCGCTCCAAATCCGCCGCTACGATCCTCATGGGCGTGTCCTCCTTGTCTGTTAATTCAATATGGGCCAGAGGATACGCCCTTCCTACGCCTCGGCAACGAGATTACACACGAAAGGATACGCCACCCCCATGGAAAAAGACCTCGCTTGGCCCCCTTGGATTCCGTTATCATGGCAAACAGTGCCGGGCGAGCCATTTCACCCCAAGGATTCCAATTCGCTCGTGCCGGCTTGCACTGGAGAGGAGGAACTGCAATGAGCCCTTCTATGGCTGACCGGGCCAATCGGCCGGCTCTCTGGCATCGATGCTGGTGGGCTCTACTCGGACTGGCAGTAGGGCCGATGGTGTTGGCGGCCCCGCCCAACACACCTTTGCCCCTGCCCGACTTCTCCTTCGACCATCTGTCCCCGACTGTAGAATCCGGCCTGGTCGATTCCCACGACGTGCTGACGGTGGACCTGGATCAGCCGGCGGCATCAATCCCGGGGGCAGCCCTAGGCATGTTCTCACCCTTCGACGACCTGGATGGGCTGTCCGCCTCCAACTGGTCGGTGCCGATGGATGTCCCGTTCGCGCTGCTGTTTTCGGTAGATCGCGCCACTCAGGGAGTACCGGGCATAGACCCGATGATGGTCATCCTCGGGGTACCCTTTACAGCCGGGACGCAGGCGGTGAGAAACCAGGCGGCCGGGGACGAGTTCATGGCGGCCCAATTGTACACGCGCGGGGGCACAGTCCGCCGATCCGACCGCCCCGCCACCAGCGTCCTGACCAGGAACAACTTCGATGAGGGCGGGACGGACTTCGGGGCCCAGCCCCCAACCAACGCTTACCAGGGAAATTTTCGCGTCCCCCAGGACAGCGTCGACGCCCTAGCGCTGCTGGAGCGTGCCGGATCCGAACGAGCCGCGATCATCAACGTCTATTTCTCCCTGACTACGGGCTCGCCATCGTTGCCCTACTTCCCCGGCGGCGACCTCCCCAGCGGCGCCCACATCTTTTTCAACCCGTACCCGGGCATGGCCCCGACCTCGTTGTACGCGTCCTTCTACAGCCTGGGCCTGCTCCAAAGCGATGACATCGACGGACTGATCGTCTTCGACATCAACCAGAACCGCTGGTTCGACGGCCTGGATATGGTGCTGTTCTCGCTGTCGCCAGGGTCGCCTTCCCTCACGCTGATCAACGGAGCTAGCGCGCTGGGCGCGGCCGCCGACGTGTTCGTGGTCCGCTACGGGCAGGCCCCGCAGGTCTTCGCTTCGGCCGCCGAGCTGGGCCTGGGCCACCCCAACGATAACATCGACGCCCTGGACTACTTCTACTGCTCCGATCCCTATGCCTGCGCCGGCGAGCACGGCATCCGCGCCCTCAAGGGCGATATGAACTGCGACAACCTGGTCGGGTTCGCGGACATCAACGCGTTCGTGCTGGCCATCACCAATCCGGCCGCCTACGAGCAAACGTACCCGCTCTGCTTCAGCATGAACGGCGACGTGAACCGCAACGGGATCTTCGGCTTTGACGACATCAACCCGTTCGTGGCACTGTTGACTGGCGCCGGCGGCCATTGATGCTTCGCAGCCAAGGACACCGGTGGTCCGGCGCGCGTCGGGCAGGCGGCCAGCCCACGTCCCGATAACCTGCCGGCCACCCGGATTCCCGATCGACGATTGATTTGATGTGTGCAAGCCGCAACAATTGAATTGGCGATAGGAGCCACAAACTGAGGAGGTCGATCATGAAGCTGAGTGCACGCGGCCGGTGTGCAGCATGGCTATCCCCGGTCCTGGTGGGGCTGGCGCTGCGGGCCATGGCGGTCGAGCAGACTGTCAAGAACGACTCGATTGTGGAGGGCGGTCCAGCGGTCATCGTGGGAGATTTCGTCAGCGGCGAAATAGCTGCCGCACGGCTGAC
Source organism: uncultured Planctomycetales bacterium (assembly GCA_964482395.1). Taxonomy (GTDB): domain Bacteria; phylum Planctomycetota; class Phycisphaerae; order UBA1845; family Fen-1342; genus CAYZXK01. Next base: position 1,927 of record CAYZXK010000168.1, read on the forward strand.
CTCACCCTGCAATGGCACCATCGTGGCCGTGCAGATTCTCTGGCTGGAGGGCACACCTGGGCACCCGCCCAGCCTGGAAAGCGCGATCTACATCTGGCAGGGAAACACGTTCCCGGCCCCCGGCGCGGAGCTGGCCTTCCTGGAAGGCCCGGTGCTCACGCCCGGATATTGGAACGAGTATCGCTACCTGGACGAGGCTCAGACCATCCCGCTGCAAGTCCCGGTGGTCGCCGGGCAGCAGTTCTACGTCGGGCTTCAGTTCTATAACCCCACCGACGTGGGCAACGGCGGCCCCAGCGTGGTGCGCGACGTGGACGGCTGCCAGTCCGGCAAGAACTCGCTGTATGCGATCCCCGGCGGATGGCTGAACTTCTGCATCTTCCTGACCGGCGACCTGGCCATCCGGGCAGTCGTCGACTGCCCCGGCCCGACCGGAGCTTGCTGCCACGCCAGCGGCCTGTGCGAAAACGGGATTGAGCAGCAGCATTGCCAGGGCTTCGGCGATGTCTGGACCCAGGGCCAGACCTGCGCCCAGGTCTCCTGCATACCGCGGGGGGCCTGCTGCCGGGCCGGCGGCTGCCTCCAACTGGTACAGCAGGCGCAATGTGAAGCGATCGGCGGGGTCTATGCCGGCAACGGAACCAACTGCAACGACCAGGTCTGCGTCGCCGGGGCCTGCTGCATCCCGGCCACCGGCGAGTGCCTCCAGAAGTTCGAGTTCCAATGCCTGGCCATGGGCGGCACCTTCCTGGGCCCTGGAGTCAGTTGCGGCCCACCCAATCCCTGCCCGCAGCCGACCGGAGCCTGCTGCTTTGGTACCCTGTGCATCGCCGACCAGACCCAGGCCAATTGCACCGGGGCCGGCGGCGAGTGGGCCGGGGCCGGCAGTGACTGCGCCGACCACAATGGCAACGGTATCCCTGACGCGTGTGATTCCGGACCCGCAGTCTGCACCGGCGACCTGAATTGTGACGGCTGGGTCAGCTTCGCTGACATCAACGCGTTCGTGCTCTACATGGTCAATTTCGCAGCCTGGCAGAGCGGCTACGGCTGCAACCCGGCCAACGGCGACATCAACGGCGACGGAACCTACCCGTCCTTCACGGACATCAATCCGTTCGTCGCGCTGATGGGCACGCCGGGGCTGCCGCTCGAGTGTCCGTAACCGCAATCCGGCTCGACTGGTAAACCGAGCCCGGTCGCCAGCCAAGGGTGACCCAGTTGACCCTCAGGTCCTGGTCGGCGACCGGGCTCGGGTTCACTAACCGGGCGCCTCATCTCAGGCGCCGAGCGGTATCATATCGGTATGCGTGGGCGATCGGGGCAGTTCCCCAGTACTCCACCGACCAGACGACCCGCGGAGAACACGCCGCCGGCAGGCCCGAACCTCGACAGTGGCCAGGTCGCCTGGCTGACGGTACGCGGAGCGGCCCACAACAACCTCAAGAACATCGATGTGAGTTTCCCCCTGGGGCGATTCACCTGCGTGACCGGGGTCTCCGGCTCCGGCAAGAGTTCGCTGGTGACCGACATCCTGTATCGGGCCCTGGCACGTAATCTGAACCGGACCAGCGTCCTGGAGCCCGGCCGGCACAAGCGCATCGACGGACTGGAACATCTGGACAAGGTGATCGCGATCGACCAGTCGCCGATCGGCCGCACGCCGCGAAGCAATCCGGCTACGTACATCAAGCTTTTTGACGAAATCCGAGCCCTGTTTGCCAGGCTCCCGGATGCCCGGCTGCGAGGCTACCAGCCCGGGCGATTCAGCTTCAACGTGCCCGGCCGGCGGGGCGGAGGGCGTTGCGAAGCCTGCGAGGGCAACGGGGCCAATCGGATCGAGATGGATTTCCTGGCCGACGTGTGGGTGACGTGTCCGGTCTGCGAGGGACGCCGCTTCAGCCAGCCGACCCTGCAAATCCGCTACAAGGGCCGGTCGATCGCCGACGTCCTGCAAATGGAGGTGCAGCAGGCTCTGGGACTGTTTGAGAACGTGCCCCGCATCCGTGGGATGCTCCAGACGCTCTGCGATGTGGGCCTGGACTACATCCAGTTGGGCCAGCCCAGCACGACCCTCTCCGGCGGCGAGGCCCAGCGGATCAAGCTGGCCCGTGAGCTGGTCAAGAAATCCACCGGACGCACTCTCTACGTGCTCGACGAGCCGACCACCGGACTGCACTTCGCGGACATCCGCAAGCTGCTGACGGTGCTGCATGGCTTCGTCGACGCCGGCAACACCGTGATCGTGATCGAGCACAACCTGGATGTCATCAAGACCGCCGACTGGATCATTGACCTGGGCCCGGAGGGCGGCGAGGGCGGCGGGCAGATCGTCGCCCAGGGCACCCCGGAGCAGATCGCGGCGATCGAAGGCTCGCACACCGGTCGGGCATTGCGGGAAATCTTGGCCGGGGGCAACGGGAAAACGCGGGAGCGGGGGAATGGTAAGGTGACGACACCCGATCCCCACGCTCCTGCTTCCTCACGCTCCCACTTAGATTCGGTCACCGTCGTGGGCGCTCGCCAGCATAACCTCAAGGACCTGACGATCAGCTTCCCGCGAAACCAGATCACGGTCTGCTCGGGGGTTTCCGGGTCGGGCAAGACCAGTTTCGCGATCGACACCGTGTTCACCGAGGGTTATCGACGATACGTGGAATCGCTCTCCGCCTACGCCCGGCAATTCCTGGGGCAGATGGCCAGGCCGCAGGTCGACCATGTGGACGGGCTTTCGCCGGCCATCTGCATCGAGCAGCGGGCCGCTGGCCGCAGTCCGCGATCCACAGTCGGCACGGTCACCGAGATATATGACTACATGCGGGTGCTGTGGGCCCGGATCGGCACCCGCTATTGCCCGCGCTGCCAGGTCCCCATGGGAACGCAGACCGCCGACCAGATCGTCGACCGGGTGATGGAGCTGGACCCAGGCACGCCGATCGTGATCCTGGCTCCGATCAGCCTCGGCGAAGGCGAAACCTACCCCGGGCTGTTCAACCGCCTGAAAGCCTCCGGTTACACCCGGGTCCGGATCGACGGAGAAATCCGGCCGACCGGCCAGGCCACCACCCTTGATCCGCGTCAGAAACATCGGGTGGAGGTAGTGGTCGACCGGACCGTGGTGCGGCCCAGATCCCGACCGCGGCTGGCCGAGAGCGTCGAGCACGCCTTGGCCCTGGGGGGCGGGCTGATGGCCCTGCTGGTCGAGGAAGTGGAGACGCTGGAGGAGAGCAGCGACGAAGCCACGGAGCCGCTCGGCCACAAGGGGAATGCACTTGCCCTGGCGCCGGCGGGTACTGGTCCTACCGCTTATCGAGTCCGCAAGACGCCCGCCCGCGAGTTCCTGTACTCGCAGAAGCTGGCCTGCACCAAGTGCGGCACCAGCTATGAAGAACTGAACCCCAATCACTTCAGCTTCAACAGCCAACTGGGCTGGTGCGAGACCTGCGAAGGATTGGGCGTGCAACGCGGGGCCCCGGCGGCGGCGATCATTCACCGTCCCGACCGGTCGCTGTTCGACGGGGCGATCGCCGGCTGGCCCCCGATCCAACGCCGCTCGCCACTGGGACGCATGCTGCTGGCCCTCTGCCGGCATCTGCGTGTCGATCCGGACACGCCGCTTTGCGACTGGAATGCCGAGCAGAAACGCGCCCTGCTGTTTGGTACCGCGGGCTTCGCCGCGCGTGGCCCGGCCGATTCGTGGATCGACGGCAGCGCCGCCTTCGCCGGCCTGCGCTTCCAGTGGCGCGGCCTGTTCCCGACCATCGATCATGCCACTCGCAATTCGTGGTCCTTTCGTCACAAACTCCGCAACATTGTGACGGAAATCCCGTGCGTGACCTGTCGGGGTGGCCGACTCCGCCCGGAGCCGGCCGCGGTCCGACTGATCGGAGCCGGCCCCGCCGACCACGACCGGCCAACCGACTCCGACCCCGCTGGAAAGACCATCGTCGAGGTCTGCCAGATGCCCTTGCGCGAGGCGGCGGCATTCTTCCGCGACCTGCGGTTGGATGCCCGGCAGCGGCAAATCGCCGCCGAATTGCTGAGGGAAATCCGCAGCCGGCTCCAGTTTCTGATCGATGTCGGGCTGGATTATCTGACCCTGCACCGGGCCGCCCCAACGCTTTCCGGCGGCGAGGCCCAGCGGATTCGATTGGCCAGTCAGATCGGCAGCGGGCTTTCCGGCGTGCTGTACGTGCTGGATGAGCCCACCATCGGGATGCACCCGCGTGACACCCGCCGGCTGATCGACGCCCTGAAGCGGCTGCGCGACCTGGGCAACACCCTGCTGGTCGTTGAACATGACCGGGACGTCATTCGGCATGCGGACCGGGTACTGGACTTCGGTCCACTGGCGGGCGCGGCCGGCGGACAGATCGTCGCTCAAGGTCCGCCTTCGGAATTTCTGCGGCCGGGTCGGGCCGCCGACGCCGACCGGCGCCCGGAATCCCTGACGCGCGCGTACCTGTCCGGAACGAAGGCCATTCCCATCCCCTCCAATCGACGCCCGGTCACCGCGCCGCCAGCCAGGCCGCCGCGAACGCCCTCGGCCAGAAAACGGATCGCCCGACAAACTGATGATTCCTACCTCGCAGAGGCAGAACCTTCCTCGCAAGACGCGACCGCGACCAGCACGCCGAACTGGCTGGTGCTGCGCGGAGCCCGGCAACACAACCTCAAGGAGATTACAGTCCCGATCCCGCTGGGGCGGTTCGTGTGCGTCACGGGGGTGTCCGGCTCGGGCAAGAGCTCGCTGGTAAACGACATACTCTGGCCGGCCCTGGCCAATCAGCTCATGGGAGCCAACCTGAGCGTCGGCGAACACGACGGCCTGGACGGGGTGGAACATCTGGCCGCGGTCGTCAATGTGGACCAGTCTCCGATCGGCAGCAGCCCCTCCAGCAACCCCGCCACCTATACCGGCACCTTCGACTGGATTCGCGAGCTCTTCGCCCGCCTGCCCGAATCCAAGGTCCGCGGCTACGACGCCAACCGCTTCAGCTTCAATCGCCCCGGTGGCCGCTGCGAGGCTTGTCAGGGTTACGGCCGGCGCTGCATCGAGATGCACTTCATGCCGGACGTGTGGGTAGAGTGCGAGACCTGCCGCGGTCGGCGGTACAACCCCGAAACTCTGGAGGTCCGGTTCAAGGGCCGAAACATCGCCGACGTGCTGGAGATGCGGGTCGCCGACGCACTGGAACTCTTTGCCAACGTGCCCAGGGTACGCCACATGCTCCAGACGCTGGTCGACGTCGGCCTGGACTACTTGCCGCTCGGCCAGCCGGCCCCGACCCTCTCGGGCGGCGAAGCCCAGCGCGTCAAGCTGGCCGCGGAACTGGGCAAGCCCAGCACCGGCCAAACCCTCTACATCCTCGACGAGCCGACCACCGGCCTGCATTTCGAGGACATCCGTAAACTGCTGGCCGTCATCCACCGGCTGGTCGACCTGGGCAACACCGTGCTGGTGGTCGAGCACAACCTGGATGTCATCAAGTGCGCTGACTGGATCATCGACCTTGGACCGGACGCCGGCGACCAGGGTGGCTACATCGTCGCCATGGGAACGCCGGAACAGGTGGCCAATGAAGCCGCCCGCCGCAACTCGAATGCGGAACCTGTGCCCGGTCGCGTCGCTGCCGGTCATCCGACATCCGGCCTGCCCAGCCATACCGGTGCCGCTCTGGCGCCGATTCTTGCCGCCGGTCCGTATGAGGAGCGCCCGCCTTACGATCCAGCGCGCCATGCGGCCGAGCTGCTGGCTGCGGAGCGCGGCGGCTTCGGCGGGGTCGGCCGCGAGGTCCGCCCGCCCTGGCTGGTCGACGGCCGAACGTGGCACCTGGAGCAGCGCGCCAGCCGCAACAGTGCACCGCGCCATTGGGAACCGGCCGCGCTGGAATACGTGGTAGACCTCATCCAGAAAGAGGGGCGAGCCCAGCGCCCGCCGGGAACCCCAAACGCCTTTGAGCCGACCAACTGGAACAACCGAGCCAGCGTAGAGATCACCGCCCCCGGAGCACCCCACTGGTTCATGCATGCCCTGACCGGCGGAGAGTGGCTGCTGGAACTGTGCTTCCTGGTCCCACCGGGAACCTTCAAGTGGCTGGAGCTGGACGCCCAGCTTGCCCTGAAGACTCTGGATGAGCGACCCGATCTGCCCACCTACGGCAATTGGTCCCGAGTGGATGTGCGGCCGCGCAAGATCGGAATGGAGGCGGTGGTGATCTACGTGCATGACAAGCGGGAGATTGATACCCGGGGATTTCGGCGCTTCATCAGGCAGGCCGTGAAGGCCTACCTGGCGGGCCTGAGCAACGCCGATCGGACCTCCGGCTGAAAGCGCTTTCCGCCCCGCAACCGGCAACCACTGGCCCGCGGACCGGGTCCGGCCGGCCTGGCAGTCGGTCGAAAACTATAGCACCTTAAGCCGTTTCTCAGCGAAGCGCTAGGGCTGGATCACTTCCTCGTAGGACGGCGCCCGCAGTCGGGCTTCCGGCAGCTCGCGCGGCTCCCATTCGGCCCCGCCCGGCCCGAAGTTCACCCGGCGACGCTCCTCCCAGTATCGGCCGGCGTTGTACTCGAAGGCGGCCCGCATGGCTAGCTCAGCCACCAGCCCCAACATGATCGAAAAGCACCCCAGCAGGAAGAAGATGACGCCCACCAGCGGTGCCTTCCCCCAGAAGGCCTTCCAGGGGCTCTGGGCGTAAATCGCCCGGCCGATGCCGAAAATCATGCACAGCAGACTGGCCAGCCACGACCATTGGGTGATCTTGCCGAAGAAGTGCATGGGCTTGGTGCGGTACTTCTGGAGCATCCGCACCAGGATCAGGTCCACCAGCACCTTGAAAATCCGCCCGTACCCATATTTGCTTTTCCCCGCCACCCGTGGATTGTGCCGGACCACCACCTCGCGAATCCGGGCCCCGTGCATGGAAGTATAGACCGGAATGAACCGGTGCATCTCGCCGTACAGCCGCGCGTCCCGGATCACTTCCGCCCGATAGGCCTTCAGAGTGCAGCCATAATCATGCAGCCGCACCCCGGTCACCCGTCCGATCAGCCAGTTGGCCACCCGCGAAGCCTGGGTCCGCAACCAGGTATCCTTCCGGTCTCGGCGCCAGCCGCTGACCACGTCGTACGGCCCGGACTCCAGCTCGTCGCATAGTCGCTCGATTTCCTCCGGCGGATTCTGCCCATCGCCGTCCAGCGGCACGATGATGGGCGCCCGGGCGGCCCAGAAGCCGGCCATCAGCGCCGCGGTCTGACCGTAGTTGCGGGCCAGGTGGATGACTCGCAGTCGCGGTTCATTCTCCGCCAGCCGATCCAACAGCTCGGCGGTCCGATCGCGGCTGCCGTCGTTCACCACGATCAGCTCGAAGCTCCGGCGCTGCCGCGACAGCGAGTCGATGAAATGGGGTATGACCGTGGGGATGCTGGCTTCCTCCTGGAAGACCGGCACCACTACTGAGACTTCCGGCCGAGCCGTCGACACCGCCTTGCACCTCGCGCCCCACCAACTACCGCATCCCGCCGCACGCGGTTATGCTAACTGAGCAGATTATAATGCCACTGGTTGATCTTGGTACCTGCTTTACGGGGCGTCCCCATGACTCCTCCAGTCGATGTGGCGGTTTTGATGGGCAGCGAAAGCGACTGGCCCGTGATGAAAGCGGCGGTCGAAACTCTGCAACGGTTCAACGTGTCCTGCGAGGCCCGGGTGCTCTCGGCCCATCGGACCCCGGACCAGACCATCGAGTATGTTCGCGCGGCAGACGCGGCCGGCACCCGCGTCTTCATCGCGGCCGCGGGAATGGCTGCTCACCTGGCGGGATTGGTAGCGGCCCACACCACCCGGCCAGTTCTGGGTGTGCCGCTGGCCGGGTCGGAGCTGAACGGGCTGGACGCCCTGCTGGCCATGGTTCAAATGCCGCCGGGCGTCCCGGTGGGAACTCTCGCGATCGGCCCGGCCGGGGCGGTCAATGCCGCCCTGCTGGCCGTCAGTATCCTGGCCGACCAGCGACCCGAGCTGCGCCAACAGTTACAGGCCGCTCGTCAGAAACGGGCCGAGCAAATCCTGGCCGCTAGGCTGACCTGACCGGTCCGGCGGTGCGGACCGGCACGGCCACGCTTTGCGTCATGGACGGTCCGGCGAGCCTCAGTCACGCCCGGCGGAGCTCTGAGCTAGGCGACCTCAGGCCGGCTCGGCCCCGCCCGTTGCTGGTCCCTGCGATCGCCTTCATGGGCGGCATCTGGCTTTCCCAGACGCTCGGCCCGGTCTTGAAGCCGGGGTGGCTGGCCGGCTGCGCCGCCTGCCTGATGGCGGCGTTGCTGGCAACGACCCGCAAGCCCGGTCGACCCCGCCCCGGGACCGTGACCACAGCTATCCTGGCCGGCTTGGCCCTCATCGCCGGCCTTGGTCGGCATCAGCTAACGCTGCATCATCCACCCAATCATGTGTCCACCGGTCTGGCCGCAGAGCCGGTGCTGACCCGAGTCGCGGGGCGGATCGTCAATTCACCGTTGGAGCGCCGGCCGACGCGACTCAATCCGTTCATCCCGTTCGATCCAGCTCCGCGGACGCAGTTCGCGCTGGCGCTGGACGAGCTGCGGACCGTCGAGCCGCCCACTGCGGCAGCCGGCCACCTCCGCGTCACGATCAAGGCGGCCGGCTTGTCCTTGCGGCTGGGGCAACGAGTGGAAGTCACCGGACACCTGCATCCGCTCCAAGGTCCATCCAACCCCGGCCAGCCGGACTGGCGAGCCTGGCACCGGCAGCAGGGTCTGGATGCCAGCCTAATCGTACCCGGCGCCGAGCACCTGACCGTGCTGGCCGACCCTCCGACGCTCTGGCACCGGTTGGTGGCAGCTTTGCGGACCCGGGCCCACAGTCTGCTGTTCGAGCCATACGCCGACCTGGAAACCGAACCATCCACCCGGCTCCTGGACGTCATGATTCTCGGGCAGCGCAGCGTGGCCGACGAGGAGCTGAACGAGGCTTTCCTGCGGGCCGGGGGTCTGCACTTCCTGGCCGTCAGCGGGTTCAACGTCGCGGTGCTGGCCGGCACCACGTGGCTGCTGTTTCGGAAGACACTTCGTCGCAGCCGCCGAACTACGGCGCTGGTCACTTTCTGCGCCACCTTGCTTTTCGCACTGGTCACCGAGCCGAACGCCCCGATTCTGCGAGCGGTGGTTAGTGTGGTGCTGGCATGTTTGGCCCAACTGACCCACCGGCCGTTCTGCCCGCTGAATTGGCTCGCTCTGGCGGCGATATGCATCCTCGCCTACAACCCCAACCAGCTTTTCGGCGCAGCCTTTCAGCTATCGTTTGTACAGGTCCTGTCGCTGATCACGCTGGTGCCCGCGGCTTACCGGTGGATCCTCCGCCGGCTGGTCGGCCGCGGAGCCTGGACCGGACCAGCCGCGCCCGAGGCTCGGACGCTGGCCCAACTTCTCAGGCGTCAGGTCGGCCGGGCGGCGCTTGGTCTGGCCGTGACCTGCACCTGCGCCTATCTGATCTCCCAGCCGCTGGTGCTGGTGCATTTCGGTCGGTTCGCTCCCTGGGGCTGGCTGAGCACAATGTTGCTCTCGCCGGTGGTCGCCTTCCTGACGCTGGTCAGCATCGGCGCGGTGACCGCGAACGCCTTGCTTCCCCCGGTCGGTGCACTGCTCACCCCGATTGCGCACCGGACGGCAACTTTCCTGCTCTGGAGCGTGGGACTGTTCGAGCACTTTCCTGCCGCGGTGATCGAGTGCTCACCTCCGCCGGCCTGGTTGGTGATAGGCACTTATGGCGGGCTGCTTGCGCTTCTGACCAGCCGGGTTGGGCCGCGCTGCTCTACGACGACCGCCCCCGGGTACCCAGGCCGGCTCATCAGTGCCCGCACGCTGGTTGCGGCCGGCCTGGCGACGTTGCTGGCTTTGGCCTGGGTGGGTTGGGCGATCCTCCCGCCCGGCCTGGGCCACGCGGATTGCGTGTTGTGCGTCCTGGCGGTTGGCAACGGCAGCGCGGCGCTACTGACCACGCCGGGCGGGCAAACCGCAGTCTTTGATGTGGGGACCGATACCAACTCCGACGCGGGTCAGACGGCGGCCGCCGCCTTACGTCGCCTGGGGGCGCGCGGGGTGGACTTGGCGGTCGTCTCGCACCTCAACTTCGATCACTACAGCGGCCTGCCGACCCTGATGCGACGTTTGCCGGTGCAACGTTGGCTGACCGGTGGATATACGGAGAAGCCGGCCGCGCGGCGGGCCCTGGCGAATCTGCTTCGACAACTGCCACCGCAGGCCGACCGGCCCGAAGTCCTCGCGGCCCCGGCCCATCTTTCGGCTGGTCCGGTCGAGCTGGAGGTCATCTGGCCGCCACCCGACTTGCCGGGCAAGTGGACGGTCAACGATCGCTCGCTGGTCATCCGCCTGACGGTCCATGGCCGAACGGTTCTTCTGCCCGGCGACATCCAGCGGGACGCTATGCGCGCGTTGCTGGAAGCGGAGCGCGACGGCCGACTGAGCCTGAAGGCGGATGTCCTGATCGCGCCGCACCACGGGTCGGTCTTCGGAAAGCTGACTGCCGACTTCTATGCCGCGGTATCACCTCGGCTGGTGGTGGCCTCCAGTCTTGCCGGGCGGCCGAAGCTGAAGCGATTGGTTCAGGATACCCTGGGGCCGGTCAGTCGCGTGCTGGTTACCGGAGAGGTAGGAGCGGTCACGGTGCGGGTGACGCCCGCCGGTCAGCTTGTGGTCCAGACTCCTCACAGCCGCGACGGCCGGCCCTCCCACCGGCCCGTCGCGCTGCCTTGAGAAGCACTTTACAAAGTCCGGGGGCTGGGTTCTGATGCGCACCAGATGGAGTGTAATGACTGCTAGGAGGCATGGCATGAAACCCTGCTATTTGGGGATCGCGGCCGTGGTCGTGCTGCTGGCAGCCGGCTGCCAGCAGAAGCAGCAGGCCCAGCCGGCGACTCACACTGAGACGGCGGAACAACCTTTGGCCAAGCTGGACACGCCGCCGGCCGCAGTCGACCCCTATGCCACCGATCCTTACGCCAACGACAGCCTGACCCAGCCGCGGGACGTTGGTGTGGTTGGGGCTCCCAAGGGCGAGACCAAGCTGATCGCCGGCAAGGAGCCGGTCGCCCAGCGGACGCACGTGGTGCAGAAGGGGGACACCCTGTATTCGCTGGCCCGCAAGTACTACAACGACGCCAGCAAGTGGAAGAAGATTTGGGAGGCTAACCGGGCCCAGGTCCCCGACAAAGACAAGCTTCAGGTCGGGCAGAAACTGGTAATACCATAGCCGCGTGCACTCCGGCCAGGACGCCCTGCCCGGGACCGGCCCGAAGGCTACCAACAGGTGGCATGGTTCTGCTGTGTCCCGACAGCCCGGTCCAGTACCTGAAGGGCATCGGACCCCGGCGGGCCGAGTGGCTTGCTACTCTGGGCATTCGGACCATCCGCGACTTGCTGGAGTACTTCCCCTTTCGCTACGAAGTGGAAACCGGCCAGGCCGACATCGCCGACCTGGTTCCCGGCACCACCGCCACGGTGCGCGGGGAAGTGGTTCGGGTTGGCGGCCGGCGCTTCTCGCCATACTGTGAAATCGAGGACGGCACCGGAAGCTGCATCCTGCGCTGGTTCAACCAGCCCTATGCGGGTCGCGGCCTGCTGGTCGGGGCGGTGGTGCGGGCCAGCGGACGGGTAGACGTTTATGGCGGGCGCCTCGTGTTGATTCAGCCTCGGATCCAGGTCTTTGGACCAGATTCCGTGTTGCTGTCGCAGCCGGTGCCGGTTCGGCAAGTAGGGGTGTATCGTGGCAATGCCACGGTCAAGTCGCCGCTGATCCGCCGGGCGGTTCTGACCCTGTTGGATCACCCGCACCTACCGATCGAAGAGCCGATCCCCCCCGCCCTGCTGACTCGACACGGCCTGCCGCCACGTCAAGCAGCCATCCGCCAGATGCACTGCCCCAGCAGCGACGCCGAGCTCCAGCGAGCCCGGGCACGGCTGGCCTACGAGGAATTCCTGCTGATGGAGCTGGCGATGGCTCTGCGCCGGCGTAAACGACTGGCCCTTCAGGCCGGCCAGAAACTTCTCCTCACGCCCGAAATTGATCGACGGATCCGCGCTCGCTTCCCCTTCGAGCTGACCGCCGGTCAGGACCGCGCGATCGCCGAGATCGCCGCTGACCTCCAGAGCGGCCGCCCGATGACCCGACTGCTCCAAGGCGATGTCGGCAGCGGCAAGACCGTCGTCGCCCTCTACGCCTGCCTGGTCGCCGTGGCCAATGGCCGCCAGGCCGCCATCATGGCTCCAACCGAAATCCTGGCCGCGCAGCACTTCGCCAACATCAGCCGCTACCTGGCCGGCAGCCGCGTCCGCTACGTCCTGCTGCGCGGCGGGCTCAGCCACACCGAGCGCAGCCGGGTCCTGGCCGCCATCGAGCGCGGCGAAATCGACCTGGTCGTCGGCACTCAGGCCCTGATCCAGAAGGACGTGGCCTTCAACCACCTGGCGCTGGTGGTAGTCGACGAGCAGCACAAGTTCGGCGTCTTGCAGCGACACAAGTTCCGCACCAAGGGCCTGATGCCCCACTACCTGGTCATGACCGCGACGCCCATCCCGCGCACCCTGGCCATGACCGTCTTCGGCGACTTGGACGTCTCGCTCATCAAGCAGTCGCCCCCAGGCCGCGGCCGAATCATCACCAAAGTCGTCACGTCGGCGCAGTGGCAGACCGTGATGACCTACGTGCGGCGGCGACTGGAAGCCGGCGAGCAAGCCTACGTGGTCTGCCCCCTGATCGGCCAGGAAAAGAACCACGCGGCCGCCAACGGAGCCCCAAGCGCCGGCCACCGGGCCGCGGATGCCGAGCGCGTCTCCGTCCTTCGCGCCTACCGGCAACTCCTCGACGGTCCCTGGCAGGGCCTGAACGTCGGGTTGCTGCACGGCTCTCTACGTTCGGCCGAAAAGCAGGCCACCATCGAGGCCTTCGCGGCCGGTCGCCTGCATGCCGTGGTCTCGACCACCGTGGTGGAAGTCGGCGTCGACGTACCCAACGCGACGATAATGATCGTCGAGCATGCCGAGCGCTACGGCCTCTCCCAGCTCCACCAACTGCGGGGCCGGGTGGGGCGCGGCGCGAAGGATAGCCTGTGCGTCCTGATCGCCCGCGGGGATGACAACCGAGCCCGCAGCTCAAGCACGGGTCCAGGTGACTCGGCCGCCGACCGACTGGCGGTCCTGGCCCGCACGACCGACGGCTTTGAGGTCGCGGAAGCCGACCTGCGGCAGCGCGGCCCCGGCCAGCTCTTCGGCACCCGCCAGCACGGACTGCCCGAACTGCGGGTGGCCAGCATCATTGAGGACTTCGCCCTGCTGGAGAAGGCCCGGCAAGATGCTTTCGAAATCGTGGCCGCCGACCCCACTCTTTCCCGCCCTGAGCACCAACCGCTAATGCCAGCCCTCAAGCGTATGTTCGGCCAGAAGCTGGCCCTCATCGACGCGGCCTGACCCGGCGGGTTGGCAACCGGTGGACGACTTTTGACCGCGGTCAGGCAGTTGGCTATCATGCTATGGCCCGACGGCGCTGCGCGTGCTTGCGGGCCGCACGCCACGGCGGGCCATGACCTGCTGGCAACGATCTTCAGGCGGCACAGGAGAGACAACCATGGCAGACGATGTCCTCAAGCACCTCGGCGACAACGCCAAGTACCTTCTGGAGCACAAGTGCGGCACCATCCCCCGCGAGAGCCTCCATCTGCCCGGGCCGGACTTCGTGGACCGGGTTTTCGCGGCCTCCGACCGCAACAACCGGGTTCTCAACCGCCTGGCCTGGTTGTTCAGCCATGGCCGACTACGCCGGACCGGCTATCTTTCGATCCTCCCGGTCGACCAGGGCATCGAGCACAGCGCCGGGGCATCCTTCGCCCCCAACCCCGCCTATTTCGATCCGGAAAACATCGTCAAGCTCGCCATCGAGGGCGGCTGCAACGCGGTCGCCAGCACCTTCGGCGTGCTCGGCCTGGTCTCGCGTAAGTACGCCCACAAGATCCCCTTCATCGTGAAGATCAATCACAACGAGCTGCTGACTTATCCCAATCGCTACGACCAGCGCATGTTCGGCTTGGTCCGACAGGCCTGGGACATGGGCGCCGCCGGAGTGGGAGCCACGGTGTACTTCGGCTCGCAGGAGTCTGCCCGGCAGATCGAGGAGGTCTCGGACGCCTTCCAGGAAGCTCACGAGCTGGGCATGTTCACCGTGCTCTGGTGCTATCTGCGCAACGACGCATTCAAGAAAGACGGCGTCGACTACCACACCGCCGCCGACCTCACCAACCAGGCCAACCACCTGGGCGTCACTTTGCAGGCCGACCTGGTCAAGCAGAAGCAGCCCACCAACAACGGCGGCTTCAACGTGCTCAAGTTCGGCAAGACCCACAAAGCGGTCTACGAAAAGCTCACCAGCGACCACCCCATCGACCTCTGCCGCTATCAGGTCGCCGGCTGCTACATGGGCCGCATCGGCCTCATCAACTCCGGCGGCGAAAGCAAAGGAGCCAGCGACCTCCAGGAGGCGGTGACGACCGCGGTGATCAACAAGCGGGCCGGCGGTATGGGCATGATCTCCGGCCGCAAGGCCTTCCAGAAGCCGATGGCCGAAGGCGTCCAACTGCTGAACGCGATTCAGGATGTCTACCTGTCGAAGGAAGTCACCATCGCCTGACTGACCGCCTATCAGAACCGGCCGGAGCCCGATGCGCCGCAAAGCGCCCCTGTCAGCTCCGGTCGAACAGTCCGCCCCGCGGACGTGGCCGAACAATCGCGGCCAGACGCGGGTAGGATTCCACCAGCTCGGCCGGCGCCTCCACCGGGGTGCCCTGGAGCATCGCCTTCAGCTCGAGGGCGTTGACTGCCCCTTGGCCCCGATAGTGGTTATTGGCAAACACGTACACGTTCTCGGCCTGCTCGCAGATGGCCTCCAGTCGCCCGACCCACTCGCGGATTTCGTCCTCGCTGTAGAGGTAGTTATAGCGCTCATATGCCGGTCGATCTTCAGCAAACCAGTTGGCGGCGTTCCGCCCATGCAGCCGGACATAAGCGTTGCGACCAAATACATGCTGGCTGGGACCCAGGCAATCCCGCAGCCGCGGCTGGTCGATGTTGCAGTAGCCCCCCACCTCCCGCAGCACTTCCAACGCTTCCGGGCTGGCCCATGACGCGTGCCGCACCTCGATGAAGCGGTCGAACTGCGGAAAGCTCGCCGTCAGACGACGCAGCCACTCGACCGCCTCAGGGCCAAACCGAAACGACCAGGGAAACTGGATCAGCAGCGGGCCCATCCGCCCCGCCTCCCGGACCGGCCGGGTACCCTCCACGAATGCCTGAACCACTGCCGCCGAAGGGAACTTCTCCCGCTGGTGCGTGAAAATCTGAGTGAGCTTGAAGGCGAACCGGAACTCGGCCGGAACCAGCCGCGTCCAACCGGCGGTCATCTCCCAGCTCGGTATGCGGTAGAAGCTGGAATTGACTTCGGTCGCGTTGAAGTACCTGGCCAGGTAGGCCAGCGGCTTGAAGCCCCGCCGCTTGACCGCCGGATAGAAAACTCCGTCCCAATCCGGGTAACTCCAGCCCGACGGTCCGATCCAGAGCTTGGCACGACCTGAGCCGCTCATGCGGACGGTGTAGCGCGCCGCCCCAGCGGCGCCAAGGCGCAATCGGGGCGGCTATCGGGCCGCTGACCCCGCCTCAAGTCCGGCTCGGTTGAGTCGTCCTCGGGGTAAATCTATGATTGATGTAGCCACAGGCGGTGAGGGCCCCGGATGTCGATTCTCGAGCGGCAAGTCGATCACGCCCGTCGGCGGCTGACCGGCAACGTTCTGGCGCGAAACCTGGCCGCAGCCGTGCTGTTGGCCGCCGGCCTGTGGGGCCTGAGTATCGTGGTGGTCCGCGGGCTGGGCCTGCCGGTCCCCCTGGGGCAGGCAGGTTTGGGAGCCGGGCTACTGGCCGGCCTGTCGGCCCTGTGCGCAACCTGGTTCTCTCGACCCAGCCGACTACACGCCGCCGCCCGGTTGGACGCCGCGGCGAACCTGAAAGAGAGACTCAGCACCGCGCTGGCCATGCGTCATACTGCCGATCCGTTCGTCCAGGCGGCGGTCCGCGATGCGGAACGGGTTGCGGCCCGGGTTAAGGTTCCCGCCCATATTCCATTGCAGGCTCCCAGGTTCTGGCCCTGGTCGCTGGCTAGCCTGCTGGCCGCCCTCATTCTGCTGCGGCTTATGCCCAACCTGAACCTGCTGTCCGGCCGGGAGAGAACCGTCGGTTCGGAGCAACGGGCTGCCGCCCTGGCCGAACACCAAGTGATTCAGACCGAGCTAGAAGATCGGCTCCAGCGAATCACGGAGCTCGCCCAGGATAATCCCGATTCGAAAGAGGCCCTGGAAAGCCTGGTTCCGGCCGAGTTACCGGACTCGCCGGACCTGACGCCAGAGGATGTGCGCCGGGAGGCGGTCAAACGCATCGACGAGCTTGCGGAGCGGCTGCGGCGGGAGTTGGAAAGCCCGGAAAAGGACCCGTTTGCCGAGCTGAAGCGACTGCTGAGCAGGCTTGAGGTGCCGGGGAGCGACCCAACGACCGATAACCTGATCCACAAACTGGCCAGCGGGGACTTCGAAAACGCCGGGCAGGCAATCGAGCAGTTATCGCAGAAGCTGCAAGCCGCCGCCGCCAACCCCACTGACCCGCGGGCTCAACAGCAGCTTCAGCAAATGCAGCAGCAGCTTTCCAGCCTGGCCGACCAGCTCAACCGAGTGAGCGACCCGGTCCACTTGCGCAAGGAGCTCCAGAACAAAGCCGCCCTTTCGCCGGACCAGGCCGGCAAAGTGCTAGAGTCCTTGGAGAAAGTCGAGCCTACCCAGGTCGAAAGAGAATTGCAGAAGCTGCTGTCTGACAAGAGCTTGCCGCCCAGGGAGCTGGAGCAACTGGCCAGGAAGATCCGGCAAGGCCAGCAGGCCTGTCAGGCTTGCCGGAAGATTGGTCAGCGCCTGGCGGAGGCCGCTCAGGCCTGCGACAGGAAGGGAGCTGACGACGCGGCCGCCAAGCAAGCTGGGGCGGCCCTGTCGGAGGTGGCCGGGCAGCTTGCCCGCATGCAGAGGGCACAGAAGCTCACCAATGAACTGCAATCACAGCTTTCAGACCTGGAACGGCTCCGGGACCGGGTTGTCCAGGGTCGTTACAGCGGACCGGAATCCGAGGGTCAGCGCCGCGAAACCGGGAGCACGCCGGGCACCCGCTACGGTCTGGGCGAGGGGCCGGCCGTCGGCAGCGAGGATGCCTCCTACCAGCTCGAACTTACCGAGGCCCAGACCCAATTCCAGGGTGGGGCAGTGATCGGCCAAATGCTGGTGGACGGCCCGCAGATTCGCGGTCAGGCGTCTGCGGAGGTCTTGGCCGCGGCCGAGTCCCAGGTGCGCGACGCCCTGGACGCCATCGAGCGGGAAGAGGTTCCCCGAGAGTACCGCCAGGCGCTGCAAGAGTACTTCGAACATCTGGCCGGCCTGGTTCGTCGGAAGCAGGCTGCCCAGGATGATGAGACCGTCGGACAGCCGCCCTGAACAACTCATGGTCTTGGGCGTCGCCCCGGCGGCGAGGGTCACCGCCGGTTCGAGCTGAAACCAAAGGGCATCCCGAGAGCAGCCGGCTTCAGCCGCTTTGAGCGGGCCCGCCGCCATCCTCCGGCGAGGTCTCCGATAGCTCGCCCAGCGCGATCAGGGCCAATCGGGCGGCCTTCTGCTCAGCCTCCTTCTTGCTGGGGCCCCAGGCACTGGGGAATTGTCGTCCCGCGATTGAGACCGCGACTTCGAAGCATTTGGCGTGGTCGGGGCCCTTCTCGTCCAGCAACTCATAGAAGGGCGTGGCGTTCATTCGCCGCTGGGCCCACTGCTGCAACTGCGACTTGTAGTTGAACTGATGGCCCGAGTCGGTGGCTTTGCGAAGCTCATCCTCCATGTGCCGGAGCACGAACCGGCGGGCCGCCTCCAGCCCACCGTCCAGGTAGATAGCCGCAATCACCGCTTCCAGCACGCCGGCGGCCAGCGAAGGCGGCAGGTGCTCTCCGTTGTCCATGCCCTGCCCCAGGACCAGACCCTCGGTCAGCCGGAGTTGCTGCGCCACGCGGGCGCAGACCCGCCGCGATACCACCGTCGATTTGACCTTGGTCATGTCCCCTTCCAGGGCATTGGGCAATCGCTCGTAAAGCGCCTGGCAGACGATCAAACCCAAAACCGCATCGCCGAGGAACTCCATGCGTTCGTTGCTGTCCCGCCGGTGAGTAGCAGACGAGGCATGGTGCAGAGCTAGACGGAGCAGATCCAGATTCTTGAAGAAATACCCGATCCGCTCCTGGCAGGTTTGCAGGACACTCTGGGGCGGCATGACCGCTTTCGCACACAGGCCGGCGACGCAATGTGCCCCGCCCAGGGCACATTGCGTCAGCGGCCGGTGAGTTACCGCGCAGGGGCAGTCCGCCGACCCACGCAGTCAGCGGCCCTGCCTACTGGAGTATAGCACTTTCCGCACCCGGCTGCGACCGGCAGCCCCGCCCCACCCGGCCGCCAACCGCCCGCGGCGCCGCCTGGATCGGCCCGGCCCGCCGGCGGGTATCATACACGCCGTCAGCCCGGCCGGTGCGGAGCGCAGGTTATGAACACCCTCGTGATAGTTGCGTGCCTGACAGCCGGAGCGGCAGCCGGCGCGGTCGGTCTTTGGCTCGTGCTGCACGGTCGAATAAAAGCGGCCCTCCAGCGCGGCCAGACCCTGGCGGCGGTGGAACAAGCCACGCTGCGCGAGCGACTGGCCGGCAAGGAAGCCCAACTTGACCAAGCCACGCGCGAGCTGGCTCGCCTTCAACAGGAGAAC
>CAYZXK010000169.1:0-3819 GCA_964482395.1 uncultured Planctomycetales bacterium
GTCAGGGCGGGCTGGTTCTTGCGCCGCACCCTGGGGCCTGGCTGTGCCGGGACAGCCTTTCGCCGGCGGCCGTCGCTCGGTTATTGCCCTGGCTGGACGCGATCGAGGTTTTTAATTCGCAGAACCCACTGCCCTGGGAGAATCTGAGGGCCCGACGACTGGCCCGGCGAGTGAGGGTTTTGGGGTACGCGGGGGCCGACTCACATGTCAGGGGGTATCTGGCTGCCTGCTACCAGTTGATGCCGAGATTCGACGGACCCCAAAGCTTCCTGTCGGCCCTCCGTCAGGCAGAGCTGCACACGGGTCGGTTCGGGCCGGGTTATTTCGCGTCGATGGCCTGGCGTCACCTGAATCGGGTGGCCTTGGGCAGGCGACCAGCAGACTGCGGCGTAAACGCGCCCGATGACCAAGTTGAGGCCAGTCCACTGGGCTCGCGGTAGATCTGCGCTTGACAGACCCGCCCCGCAGAGGCTCTAACTCCGCCACCGGAACTGTGGTTCGGTCAAGGCCCTGAGACAATCAGCCGGAGGTCCAATCTCATGGACGGCAATATCGCTCGCGGGAGGGTGCAGCCCGACAGCCTGCCCGGAAGCTTGAACCAGCGCGCCATGCCTGCCAGGTCCGGCGTTCCGAGCCGAGAATCGGAGGTGCCGGGTAGGCTGGCCTCCGAGTTGTTCGGGTGCTGTACCTTCGCGGGCGAGATCATGCGCAAGCATCTTTCGGACGAGGTTTATCGGGCACTGCGGCAGACCATGGAACGGGGCCTGCCGCTGGACCCGGCCATCGCCGACGCTGTCGCGACCGGAATGAAGCAGTGGGCCCTCCTGCACGGCGCCACGCACTACACCCACTGGTTCCAGCCGCTGACCGGGTCGACTGCGGAGAAGCACGACGCTTTTCTGAGTCCCGACGGCCAAGGCGGGGCGATCGAGAGTTTCACCGGGGAGCAGCTCATCCAAGGCGAGCCGGACGCCAGCTCGTTTCCTTCGGGCGGCATCCGCGAGACCTTCGAAGCCCGCGGCTATACCGCCTGGGACGCGACCAGTCCGGCCTTCATCTACAAGACTGGAGACGGCGCCACACTGTGCATCCCGACTGTGTTCGTATCGTGGACCGGCGAGGCTCTGGACAAGAAAACTCCGCTGCTGCGCTCCCTCCAGGCGGTCAGCACTCAGGCGATGAGGCTGTTGCGGATTTTTGGGACCGACGCCGGCGTTTCCCAGGTGATTACCACGCTGGGCTGCGAGCAGGAGTACTTTCTGGTGGACCGGGCGTTCTACGATCGGCGCGAAGACCTGCGACTGTGCGGCCGGACGCTGCTTGGCGCCGCGGCCCCCAAGGGGCACCAGCTCGACGATCACTACTTCAGCGCCATCCCCGAGCGGGTGATGGCCTTCATGACCGAAGTGGAACGCCGGCTTTGTGAGCTGGGGGTCCCGGTCAAGACCCGCCACAACGAGGTGGCACCTAACCAGTTCGAACTGGCTCCGGTCTATGAGAACGCCAACGTGGCGGCCGATCACCAGATGCTTACCATGCAGATCCTGCGCAGCGTGGCCGAACACCACGGGCTGGTCTGCCTTCTGCACGAGAAGCCATTTGCCGGCGTCAACGGGTCCGGCAAACACAACAACTGGTCGATCGCGACCGACACCGGAGTCAACCTGCTGGATCCGCACGAAGAAGCCCACACCAACATGCAGTTTCTGGTGTTCCTGATGGCGGTAGTGCGGGCGGTCGATCTGCACGGGGACCTGCTGCGGGCCTCGGTGGCCAGCCCGGGCAAC
Source organism: uncultured Planctomycetales bacterium (assembly GCA_964482395.1). Classification (GTDB taxonomy): domain Bacteria; phylum Planctomycetota; class Phycisphaerae; order UBA1845; family Fen-1342; genus CAYZXK01. The sequence goes on from CAYZXK010000169.1 coordinate 1,788, forward strand.
GATCACCGGCTGGGCGCCAATGAAGCGCCCCCGGCCATCATGTCCGTCTATCTGGGTGACATGCTCAACGACATTCTCGACCAGCTCCAGGAAGGTCAAACCCGGTCGACCAAGCGGGGCGGCAAGCTGGATCTGGGGGCCCGGACCCTGCTGCAAATTCCCCGTCACAGCGGCGACCGCAACCGAACCAGCCCCTTCGCCTTCACCGGCAACAAGTTCGAGTTCCGGGCGGTCGGCTCCAGTGCCTCGATCGCCTGGCCCAACACCGTCCTCAACACCATCGTGGCCGAGTCGCTGGACTATATGGCCACGACTCTGGAACGCAGGCTGGGCAAAGGTCGTTCAGCGGCCCGGCTGGAAGCCGCCGTACGCGAGCTGCTGAAGGATGTGGTCCGGAAGCACCGCCGGATCGTCTTCGACGGAGATAACTACAGTCCGGAGTGGCACCAGGAGGCCGAGCGGCGCGGCCTGCCGCACTTGCGCACCACCGCCGACGCCCTGCCGGTGCTGGCCAGCCGCAAAGCCCAGGTGCTGTTCCAGAAGTACGGCGTGCTCAGTCCCCGCGAACTTCTGGCCCGGGTCGACGTCTACCTGGCCCGACACAACCGGACCGTCGGGATCGAGGCCCGGACCATGCTTTCCATGCTGAAACGGGAAGTGTTGCCCGCCGCCCTGCGCTTCCAGGGCGAGCTAGGTCAGGCAATCTGTGCCAGCGTCAACGCCGGCGTGGCCTGCGCCGATTCCAAAGCCCAGCTCAAACACATGGTCGATCTTATCGCCAGATTGCGAAAAACGATTGAAGCAGTTGAACAAGCCGAGGCTCAAACTGAGCCGGACCCGGTCAAGCACGCGCAGCACGTCCGTGACCGATTGCTGCCGGCGATGGCCGAAGCTCGAGCGGTCTCCGACACAATCGAGCAGCTCATCCCCGACGATCTGTGGCCACTGCCGCGCTACTCACAGATGCTGTTTGTCCGATAGCGGCCGGGACCCGCGTGACGGCAGTCGGTTGAAAAGCAGTGGCGCTGGACCTCCACGTCCGGCGCTGCCTGGCGGGCATCGGCAGAAGGCTGGACTCGGCAGGCCGGTGCTGCGGATCCAGGCCCCGCGAGGTGTTTCTCAACGAACTGCCAGGGTCGAAGTTCAGGGAAGTTCGCGACCGAATCCTGGGTCGATTCGCGGTGCGGAGCGGTAGCAGGCCGGGGGCGGGTGGGAAGGATCGCGGTCCCACTGTAGTATGCCCGGGCTTGTACCGGGAGGACGTGGTATCGCGATGCTGCTGAGCCTGGGATGGACTGATGGACTGATACTGGTGGGGATCGGCCTGGTGGCCGGGGCGGCCGGCGGGCTGCTGGGCATCGGCGGCGGGATCGTCATGATCCCGGCCATGGCCCTGATCTTCGGCGACCGCTGGGGCTTGGACTCATTCCACGCCTACAACCTGGCGGCCATCACTACCGCAGTGGTTCTTGCGGTACCGGCCGCCGTGCAGCATGCCCGGGCTAAGGCGGTCGTTTACCGGTTCCTCCCGGCGATAGTCCCTCCCGCAATTGTCGGCGTAGTGCTCGGGGTGATGACCGCGGGAACGCTTACGGGCGAGCATACGCGAACGCTCAAGCACGTGTTCGGCGCATTCCTCGAACTGGTGGTCGTGATCAGCCTGTTCCAGCAGTGGCGAACCAGTCGGGGGGAACCGCACCTGCGTGACGTCTGCCCAATGCCAAGCCGCCGACTGCTGATCGGCTTAACGGTCGGGGTGCCGTCCGGGTTCATCGCTGGCCTGTTGGGGGTCGGGGGCGGAATCTGGGCGGTTCCGGCCCAGTCCCTGCTGCTGGGTGTGAGAATCCGCAACGCGATCGCCACCTCAATGCTCATGATCGTCGGGGTGGCACTGGCGGCCTCGATGGCTACCAGCTTCGACTTATCGCGCCTGGGGGACGATCCGCCGCTGAACCAGGTGGGGTGGTGGCTGGCGGTCTGGCTGGCGCCCGGGGCCCTGGTTGGGGGCTGGTGCGGGGCGTGGCTGACACAC
>CAYZXK010000170.1:0-19614 GCA_964482395.1 uncultured Planctomycetales bacterium
GATCGTGTACGGTCTGGTGGCGTACTACAACGCCAAGTACGCCACGCGGGTCTGCAAAGAATTCCGGGAGGTCCGCGGTGTGGCCTGAAATGCCCTTCTTAACCCGCAACAATTACACACGGGAATTGACGTTACCGCCGGGCCCCAAGCCAGGCCTGCAAGGTCCCTATTATTCCCGCACACCATTCACCCAGTGGCGGCGGCTGGCGGCCGGTGCCCGCCTGCGAGCCGAGGTACCTTATTCGAGCGGCCCTTGTTAAGCTTCCCTCCGCGATCAGCTCAGCACCCGTTGCAGGAGCAACCTGATGTCCGACTCGGACCTGGCCCGGCAGTTCGTTGAGTACGCCGCAGTCAAACTGGACGAGCTACGCGAGCAGCTTGTCCGGTGCGTTGGGTTGCTGACCGAAGAGGAAATCTGGAACCGTCACAACCGCCACACTAACAGCATCGGCAACCTGGTCCTCCACTTGACCGGCAATGTGCGCCAGTGGATTCTGGGCGGTCTGGGTGGGGAGCCCGTGGTTCGCGATCGACGGGCCGAATTCGCCGAGCCTGGCCCGGTGCCGACCGCGGACCTGCTGGCCCAGCTTCAGAACGCGGTCAGCCGGGCCACAGCGATACTGCGGCGGCTGGATGCATCAGCCCTGACTAGGCGGCACAGCATCCAGGGCTACGAAATCAGCGGACTGGTGGCGGTTTTTCACGTGGTCGAGCATTTTTCGGGCCACGTCGCCCAGATCGTTCACATGACCAAAGTGTTCAGGGACGTTGATCTCACGCGATACGACGTCGACGGTCGCAAGCTCAGGGGTTATCCGCAAGTTCCCTAGGTTTCGTGGGCCTTGCAGAGCCCGGGGAAGTGTTTGAGCCGGCGGGGCGCAATAAAGTGGGCCGGCGGTCGGGACGTGCGGGGGGGGACACGTACGCCGACGCAGTCCGGCCCGGGGTTCGAAAGCTTGGCTTACCGCCGAGCTCCGATATTATCGTCTCCGGCGCTAGCTCGCAACCTGCCCGGCCAAGAGTCTAGAGTCTCGCGTCACTCATTGGCCGCCATGCAGGTAGTCTATAAACCGCTCGGCTGTCCGTCAACTGGGGATCCAGGATTCGAACCTGAACTAACTGATCCAGAGTCAGTCGTGCTACCGTTACACTAATCCCCAACTCACTGCGCCCGATTAGCTTAGGAAGATCGGCGGGCCAAATCAACCTCCTCAGCTCAACTTTTTGCAACGCACTGACTGGCAGCGGCTTACGCTCCAAGTCGCCTCCGGCCGACCGGCACGGCCCCAGATACCATCGGCCGAGCCCAGAGCCGGCGTTTTGCCGCACTCCCGCGGGGTTCAGCCCCTGCTAAGCCGAGGGGGCACCACGGGCTTGTTTCCAGTATCGGATTGTCAAGGCCGGCGGTTATCCGGTGCCGGCAGCAAGCGGACCGGCGTACAGCCCCTGCCTCTTTCAACCCCGTCCCAGCAGCACATCGATGAACGGGCGAATGTCCCCGAAGTTCACGCTCCCGTCGCCATTGATGTCGCCATTGATCCGGACGCAATCCGGAAGGGCCGCCAGATAAAGCTGCTCCGACTGTAGCAAAAGCACAAAGGGATTTATGTCGCGTTTATCGACCAGACCGTCGCAGTTGAGGTCGGCCGGCATCCACTCGCACTCGTCCGGGACGCCGTCGTGGTTGTCATCGGGTGAAGTGGTGCCCGCCTCGCACTCGTCCGGAATGCCGTTGCCGTTGCAGTCGTAACTCCAGCCCCCGTTCACATCGCACTCGTCGATCTGCCCGTTGGCATTACAGTCCAGGCACCAGAAGCTGCCGTCGCAATCGGCCATATCAACGTAGTCAGGAATATAGTTGTAGTTGCAGTCCGGTCCGTCCAAAAAGCAGAAGCTCATGGTCGGGGCGGATGGGCTGATCATCAGAATGTGAAGGTTGGATACCTCTCCGCTCCACCAGTTGGTATTGGGGCTGGTTTCCGGCGTACACTGTGTGCGCCCCAGCGATGGCCACAAGTCCGTGCTGTCCCCGTAGTTCCGGTTGCGCTCCAGATCCCATTTCCCGTCCGCCTGCACCAGAGTGACGCGGTAGTGCAATTCCGGCGTTTGCTGCTGGTGGTTGTTGCTTCCCAGCGTATCCACGTGCCAGATCGCAAGCCCGTCGTCCGGTAACTGCGCATCGCGCCCCACGCGCTGACGGTTCTCGATCAGGTAGTATTCGTTCTCCGCGGTCGGATGCGGGAACTTGTAGATCGTGTTGCTGTCCGAAGGGACCGGCAGATTGCATTGGAATGACGTCAGCAGAATGGTATTGGCCCAGCCGGCGATGTACTTCATGTATGCGCAGGGCTGACAAGGATTGGTGTCGACAGTGCCGTAGCACATCAGGCAGAATTGTCCCACCCCGGTGGAGTCATAATCATAGTCGTAAAGGTCCGGCCAGCCCATCAGCATGTGGCCGTTCTCATGGCAGAAAGTCTGCAAACGCAGCATGTTCTGCATGTCGGTCATCTGGTAGCGGCGTGTGCACACGCCGTCGGCGCAAAAGTAGACATGGCCCGCGTGCGGCCACAGCCCCTCGGCCCAGGCGCTCTCGCTGTATCCGGCGTAAAAGCAGTTCAAGGCGTCAACCGTGCCGTCGGCGTCCGCGTCGAACTGCGCGTAATCCAGACCGTTGGCTTCAAGGTAGTTAAGGGCTTCCAGAATCAGCTCGCGGGCGCGCTCGCCAAAGGGCACGTTTGGGTCGGTGTAATAGGACTTGGGGTGAAGGGCGCGATAATACGACGCGGGCACATAGTTGGTATAGGTCAACAGGTTATCGGAAACGTCATAGAAGTAATCGCGCACCGATCCATTGTTGCCATAACCGACATAGCCGACCTTGTTGCAGTACTTCTCTACCTCCGCCGGCGGGATGGTTCCGGGATCGTCGGAAAAGTCTATCAGCAGGCAGAGGCCGAGCACCTGGCCGGTGGTTGGGCCGCGATCGGGCAGCCCACGGGGCGGGGCGTGGGGGCCTTCCCATTGGCGGCGCTCGAAGTCCGCCCGAGCGGCTGCGGCCTGGGCCCGAGCGGCGGCAGCATTTATGCGTAGATGCTTCTCCAGTCCGGCCGGCGGAGGCTGGTCGGCCAGTACGCCGGTGGACAGAAGCAGGTCGCCGTCCTCTGACAATTGGGCATAGCAGATGTAGCGGCTGACCGGATCGCGAACCAGGGTGTAACCATCCAGCGTTTCGACCACCGAATAGAACTCATCACCCCATATCCGGACTTGAAGCAACTGACCATCCGGCTGGCGCAGCGGCAGGACCTTGCCCAGTACCACGTCGGCAGGCGAGCTGGAAACCAGCCAGCCACAACAGACCAGGACTGACAGCCACGCCGCCAGTTGGCGGCTGTATCGGCCGGCCGATGAGGCCCGCCAGGCAAAAACTCCCCGAGCAGCAGCCTCGGCCTGCGTAAGACCACCCCCCGTGGCGATCCGACTCGGTTCCGGCCAGTTTCGGTTAAAGTTTTGAGGGTGGACCGGCATGATGGGCACTCCTGAATGGACCCATTGGAGGCAGCCCCGTCGGTTGACGGGCGGCGGCAGCCAAAAAGCCACAACACTATCTTAGCATGATTCGCACGAGGATCGAATCCGCATCGCTGCGGAGCACGAATGCCGGCCCGATAAGCGTTTGGTGCCGCCGGGCGGTCCCTGCTAGACGCTGAAGTACCGGGCGGCCGGGTGGTACGTTATGAGTGCGGTCGTGGAGTACTCGGGATCGAGCTGGCAGGTCTCGGTCAGCCTGACGCCGACTCGCTCGGCACCGAGCATTCGCAGCAGGTGAGCCTGATCCTCCAGGTCAGGGCAGGCGGGGTAGCCGAAGCTGTACCGGCTGCCTTGATACCCCTGTCGGAAGAGCTTGGCCGGTTCGGGGGCGTCCAGGCCGGCCACGCCCAGTTCCAGGCGGACGCGCCTGTGTGTGTACTCGGCCAGGGCTTCGGCCAGTTCGGCGCCCAGGCCGTGCATGAAGACGTACTGCTGGTACTGACCCTGCTGGAACAGTTGGCGGGCTGCCGCGCCGAAATGACTGCCGACGGTCACCAGCGACGCGGCGACCACATCGACGATCCCGTCCTGGATCGGTCGCCAGAAATCGGCCAGGCACCAGTACGGGTGCTTGCGCTGTCGGGGAAAGCGGAAACGGGCGATCACCTCGCGATGGTGTTCCGGGCGGTCGATCGTGCCGCTGGGGGGACCGAAGATCAGCAGTTCATCGTGGTCCGAGTTTCCGGGCCAGTATCCGTAGACCGCCTGCGGGGCGGCGAGCCCTTGCTGCCGGCACCGTTCAACCAGGTCCCGGTAGATCGGGCGGACGTGGGCCTCCAGATACTCTTTCCACTGGCCGGCGGTTCGTTGCTCTCGACGGAATCCCCAGTGCACCTGGAAAAGCATTCGCTCATTGAGATAGGCCAAAGCGGCGTCCAGGTCGATCCTTTCCAGGACCCGCGAGCCCCAGAAGGGGGGGCGTGGGACGGGGTGATCGTGGCCGATGTCGGAGCGGGCGGGCCTTGGACCTACGGGCAGGGTGCGTGCTGCGGCCGGCCTGGCAAGCTCCGGGCCGGCCAGGCCCGCATCGGGCTGTGCGATCTGGGCTTCGGCCAACCTTGCCCGTCGGGCGGCCTTCGTATCCAGCGGCTTGAGTCCGTACCGCTGCTCGGCCAGCAGTTGGACCTGCTCCGGCGTTCGGATTTCAATCGGTGGCCGAGCCTCGACTTCCACCGGCCGGCTCGCCCCCACCCGTTCCATCAATCGCAGCCCCTCGAAGGCATCCCGGGCATAGAAGAGCGGGCCGCGATAAACGGTCCGCAACTCATCCTCGACGTACTGCCGGGTGAGAGCCGCGCCCCCCAAGATCACCGGGACGCGGATCCCGCGCTGGTTGAGCACTTCCAGGTCCTCCCGCATGACCTGGGTGGACCTGACCAGCAGGCCGCTCAGGCCGATCGCGTCGGCCTGATGCTCGTGGAGAGCGTGAATGACGTTGCCGATCGGCTGGCGGATGCCCAGGTTGTAGACCGTGTAGCCATTGTTGGTCAGGAGGATGTCGACCAGGTTCTTGCCGATGTCGTGAACGTCGCCCCGCACGGTTGCCAGGATGATCTTCCCTCGGGACTGGCCGATCTGGCGCGGCAGGTGGGGCTGGAGGTAGGCGACCGCGGCCTTCATCGTTTCGGCCGAGCGGAGTACGAACGGAAGCTGCATCTGGCCGGAGCCGAAAAGCTGACCGACTTCCCGCATGCCCTCCAGCAGCAGGTCGTTGAGGATGGCAACCGCCGGGTATTTGCGCAGGGCTTCCTCCAGGTCGGCATGAAGTCCGGCTTTCTGACCGTCGATGATTCGCTGCCGGAGGCGGTCTTCGATCGGCAGAGAGCTGGCTTGAACGCGGGTCCGGGTCGGCCGGCGGTCGGCCAGCAGGCTGACGAATCGTTCGAGCGGGTCCCCGTCGCTCCGGCGGTCGTAGATCAGGTCCAGCGCGGCCTGCCAGTGTTCCTGGGGGATCTGGTTGCGGGGCAGGATTTTTCCGGCATGAACGATGGCCGCGGTCAGGCCGCGTTGGCAGGCCTCGTACAGGAACGCCGAATTCAGCACCACCCGGGCCCCGGGCTGCAACCCGAAGCTGACGTTGCTGATGCCCAGGATGGTCTGGCAGTTGGGAAAACGCTTGCCGACCCGTTCCAGTCCGTCCAGGGTTTCCAGGGCCAGCCGCCGGTCTTCAGGGTTGCCGGTGGTGATGGGGAAGGTCAGGCAGTCGAAGAAGATGTCCTCTTCTCGTATGCCGTAGTGACCGGTCAGCAGGTCATGCAGCCTTGTGGCCACGGCGAGCTTCCGGGCCTCGGTCTTGGCCATGGCTTCCTGCGGGTCATCGTCGATGGTCAGAGCGACGACCGCGGCTCCGTATTGGCGCAGCAACCGGCAGACGCGGTCGAGCTTCTGCCCCCCGCCTTCGAGGCTGACCGAGTTGACGATGCACTTGCCGCCGGCCAGTTTCAGCGCGGCCTCGATCACCCCGGGGTCGGTGCTGTCCAGCATCAGCGGAGCGTCCAGGTCGCTTCCCAGCCGCTGGACAACCTGCCGCATGTCGGCCGCCGCGTCCCGGCCCACGGCGTCCACACACACGTCCAGCACATGAGCTCCCTCTTCGAGTTGCTCGCGGGCCAGGGCGACCACGGCGTCCAGGTCGCTCTCGGCCAGGTAACGCTTGAATTGTCGGGAGCCGTTGACGTTGCAGCGTTCGCCGACGATCAGGAAGCTGGTTTCCTGACGAACGGGGACGGTTCGATACAGGCTGCTGACGGCCGGCTCGTGGGTGATTTGACGTGGCCCGGGTCGCAGGCCGCTCACGGCCTGCACTACCGCCTGCAAGTGAGCTGGAGTGGTGCCACAGCAGCCGCCCACGATGTTAACTCCCTCCCGCAGCACGAACTGCCGCAGCCAGTCGGCTAGCTCACTTGGCGTAAGCGGGAAGCGGGGCCGTCCATCAACGATTTCCGGCAGGCCGGCGTTGGGCAGGACGCTGAGATATCGGGAGCAGTGCCGGGACAGACAACGGACGTGCTCGGCCATCTCCCGCGGCCCCAAAGCACAATTCAGCCCGATTACCCCGACCTCGGGAAAGGCCTCCAGAATCACCACGGCGGCGGCGGTTTCGGTCCCCATCAGCATGGTTCCGGTGGCCTCGACGGTGATCTGGCACATCAGCGGCACCTGCCGACCGCAGGCCTCGAAGGCCAGCCGGGCGGCATGGATGGCGGCCTTGGCTTGCAAAATGTCCTGACAGGTCTCGATCAATAGCACGTCTACCCCCCCGTCCAACAGCCCGCGGGCCTGCTCCAGATAGCCGCTCACCAATTCGTCATAGCCGATCTGGCGGAGCGAGATCAATTTTGTGCCCGGACCGATCGAGCCGGCCACGAACCGGGGCCGGTCGGGGGTGGCAAAGGCCCGACAGGCCCGACCTGCGATCTGAGCGGCCCGGAAGTTCAGCTCGTAGACCCGATCGGCCAGGCCGAATTCGGCCAGCACCACCGGGTTGGCTCCGAAGCTGTTGGTCTCGACCGCGTCACAGCCCACTTCCAGGAAGCTGCGGTGAATCTGCTCGACCACGTCGGGCCGGGTCTGGACCAGGATTTCCGAACAGTTTTCATGTCCGTCATAGTCGGCCAGGGGCAGATTCAGGGCATGCAGGTTGGTACCCATGGCCCCGTCAAAGACCAGCACCCGCTGGCTAAGGCATTGCAAGAAAGATGCATCCATTTGGTCTACCCGGGCTCAGTCGGCGGCCGGGCGGGATCACAGCGGCCACCCCGGCGTGCTTGCCAGTTGGGGCCGCGGGCATATTATAGGAGGTTCACGGGCGGCTGCCTGTCCGCCAGGACTGCCAGGTGGAGCCAGATGATAATGACGGCCGAAGCGACCGAGCTTTCATCGTTCTTTGAGCAAAGCGACTACACCCCCGAGAGCTATGAACGCTACGCGGATGCGGCCTACGCCTCACTTGCCGCCCGCGATCAGTTTGAGGCCCTGGTCAGGGATTATCAGCAGCGGGTCGAGGCCCGACAGGGCGACCCCCTGAAGCTGGCCCTGGGATTACTGCTGCTGGGCAGGTTCGAGCAGGCCTGGGAGTGGTTCCAGCGGGCGTCGGCCTGCAAGGAGCGGCATTACTACGCTGCTCAGGCCGCCCTGGCCTTGCGCCGATTCGACCAGGCCCTGGCCGAACTGCGTCAGGCCGGCGAGCACGGATGGGACCCGCTGGAGATCGACATGCGCTGCGCCATCGTCCACCTCCGGGCCGGCGACGCCGGCGCGGCCGAGAAACTGATCCGCAAGCACGAGCGGGACGGGCCTGACCGGGTGGAATGGCACCTGGCGCGGGCTCTGCTGGCCGAGGCCGCCGACCAGCGGGAGCAGGCCCTGGAAGCGCTGGAGCGGGCCCTGGTGCTCAACCCGGACCACACCGAGTCGATGTTCCATTGTGCCCGACTCTACGATCTGTGCGGCTCGGATGAACAGGCCCTGGCCTTGTACCGCCGCCTGGCGCTCCAGCCCCGGGCCTACGTCAACGCCCTGCTCAACGCGGCGGTCATCTACGAGGACCTGGGCAACTATGACGAAGCGATCAACTGCCTGCGGCGAGTGCTGCGGGTCTACCCGAACCATACCCGGGCCCGGCTGTTCCTCAAGGATGTCGAAAGCTGCCGGCAAATGGTCATCCAGGAGGGCGTCGAGGAACGGGTCGATGCCCGGACGCGACTGCTGGATATGCCCCTCTCGGAATTCGAGCTGTCCGTCCGGTCGCAGAACTGCCTCAAGCGGATGAACATCCGGACGCTGGGCGATCTGATCCGGCTGACCGAGGCGGAGCTCCTGGCCTATAAGAACTTCGGCGAGACCTCCCTCAGCGAAATCAAGGCTCTACTGGCTCGCAAAGGTCTGCGGCTGGGGCAGAGCCCGGAGGAGATCGATCTGACCGCGATCGAGGAGCAGGCCGCCGCCAGACCGCCGGTCCCCGCGGGCCAGGAGGCGGTTCTGTCCAAGCCGGTCTCGGAACTGGAGCTGTCCGTGCGAGCCCGGCGTTGCCTCCAGCGCCTCAACGTGGTGACCCTGGGCGACCTGATTCAGTACAGTGAGGCCGACCTGCTGGCCACCCGCAACTTCGGCGTGACTTCCCTGAACGAGGTTAAGGCGCGACTGGCCGAACACGGGCTGCAACTGGCCCCCAAGAAGCCCAGCTAAGTGATCGTGCGACGCCAGGGAGTGCAGGTCAGGGCACCAACCGCCAGCCCAGCCCGCCGATCCGGCCGGCGATCAGGGTTGCTGCCTCGGGATGGCGCCGCGGGCTCGCGCTCCAGGGCGTAAATTGTGGCAGCCGGGACGATGGCCAGCGGCGGGTTTGGGTTTGCAGTCCAGGCGGTATGCGGGCCGGCCCGCTGCGGCGTCATCCACACCCGACATGGGACGGTCGAAACGCCCGCCTTCATGCCCATCGGAACCCGGGGGGCGGTGAAAGGGTTGTCGCCAGCCCAACTGGCCGAAACCGGATCCCAGGTCCTGCTGGCCAACACCTACCACCTCATCCTGCGGCCCGGCCCGGAAGTGATCGAGCGGCTGGGCGGCCTGCACCGCTTCATGAGCTGGCCGCGCGTGCTGCTTACCGACAGCGGTGGATTCCAGGTGTTTTCGCTGGCCGAGTTGCGGCGGGTCGATGACGACGGGGTGGAGTTCCGCTCCCCGCTGGATGGCACTCTGGTGCGGCTCACGCCCGAGCTGGCTGTCCAAGTGCAGAACCGCCTGGGCGCCGACCTCATCATGCCGCTGGACGAATGCCCGCCATTGCCCTGTGACCGGTCCCGGTTGCAGGAAGCCGTGCGTCGGACGGTGGCTTGGGCCCGTCGGTGCCGGGCCGCGCACCAGAGGGAAGATCAGGCCCTCTACGGGATCGTCCAGGGCGGCCTGGATTTGGATCTGCGACAGGCCTGTTTGGAACAGCTTCTGGAAATCGGGTTCGACGGGTACGCTCTAGGCGGACTGGCGGTCGGCGAGCCGCCGGAGCAGACCCACGAGTTTCTGGAGTTGTTCGGCCACCGGCTTCCGCCGGACTGTCCCCGGTATCTGATGGGCGTGGGCACCCCGGGCGACCTGGCCCGGGCGGTGGCGGCCGGTCTGGACCAGTTCGACTGCGTTCTGCCAACCCGGAACGGTCGGAAGGGTTACGCTTTTACGAGTCAGGGTCCGGTACGGCTGCGCAACGCCGGCCACAAGCTATCGTCCGATCCGCTGGATCCCCGGTGCGACTGCTACACCTGCCGGACGTTCTGCCGGGGCTATCTGCGACATCTGTTCATGTCGCAGGAGGTGCTTGGAGGGACGCTGGTGTCGCTGCATAATATCACCTTCTACCAGTCGCTGATGCGGCAGATGCGTCAGGCCATCGCGGCCGGAAGCTTCGACGCCTGGTACCGCTGGTTCGCGGCCAGCCCGGCTGCCTCCGAGATAGAGGAAAACGAATGACCCAACTACTTCTTTTGCTGGCCCAGACCGGCCCAACGACGGCGCCTGCCGGGGGGTGGGATATCCTGCGGACCCCGGTGGTCCCGCTGGTCCTGGCGATGGTCCTGCTGTGGTGGATCATGTCTCGTGGTCGCAGCAAGGAGCGCCGGCGCTATGAGCAAATGTTGGCCTCACTCAAGAAGAACGACCGCGTGCAGACCATCGGCGGCATTCTGGGTACGGTGGTCGATGTGCGGGACCGAGAGGTGGTCTTGAAAGTCGACGAGGCCAATAACGTCAAGATCCGCTTCAATCGCACCGCGATCAAGGAAGTGCTCCAGGAGCAGCCGGCCGACAAGCGGGACACCTGACGGGCCGGCGGCGGCCGCGCCCTCCCGGTGCAACCTGCCTGCCAGAGCCGTGTAGAAACTGCGCATGGCGGGGCGACCGGCTTCCCTGGGTTATCGGGGCGGACGTCGGTCCAGTTGCTCGCCTCGCCTGATGACCAAACGGGCCCTGGGCGCCATGCTGGACGTGGATTTGAGCGTCGCCGGTCCGGGAATCACGCCCGACCCGCCGGAGCAGATGACAAAGAACAGCGTTCGAGGCGGTCCGATGCCGGAGACCGGGTTGATCAGGCTGCTGGAACTGGCCATTCAGCGCCAGGCGTCCGACGTGCATCTGGTACCCGGCTACCCGGCTACCTTTCGCATTCACGGGCAGCTTCACGCTGTAGACCAGCGTCTGCTGACTGCGGATCAGACCCGACGGATGGTCGAGTCGGTGGTGCCCGAACGGTGCCGGGGCCGGTTGGAGCGCACCAAGAACCTGGATTGCTCGGTGACCGTGCCGTTCGTGGGCGCCGAGCATCGGTTTCGGGCCAGCGTCTACCTGGCCCAGGGCAACTGGTGTGTGTGTCTGCGGCATGTGCCGGATCAGATTCCATCGTTGGAATGGCTCGGATTTCCCGAGGAGCTGGCTCAGCGGCTGATCTGCCACACCAACGGGCTGGTGGTTCTCACCGGCGTCACCGGCTCCGGCAAGACGTCCAGCCTGGCGGCGTTGATTCACTTGCTGCGACAGAACGCCAACAAGCGCGTGCTGACGGTGGAGGAGCCGATCGAGTATCTGCATGTGCCGGGCGCCGGCGGCATCGTTACGCAGCGCGAGGTCGGCCGTGACGTGGACTCGTTCGCCGACGGGCTCAAGCACGGCCTGCGACAGGATCCGGACGTGATTCTGGTCGGTGAGATCCGGGACCGGGAAACGGCCCAGATGGCGCTCAGCGCTGCCGAAACCGGTCACCTGATCTTCTCCACGCTCCACACCCGCGACGCCAAGGGCGCCCTCACGCGACTGGTCGACATATTCCCCCAGGAAGCCCAAGACGACATCCGCTCTCAACTGGCCATGAGCCTGCGGTCGGTGGTTTGCCAGCATCTGCTGCCGGCTGCGGAGGGTGAGAAACGCGTGCTGGCTCTGGAGGTGTTGCACGTCAATCAGCCGGTCCAGGTCGCGATCCGCAGCGGGAAGATCGAGATGATCGAGTCCGCGATCCAGACCGGCAAGCGCGACGGCATGATCACCCTGGACGAGGATTTGCAGCGGCTGGTGAAGGCCGGCAAGATCACAGTCGAAACCGCCCGACGGTTTGCCAAGGACCAGTCTTCTCTGCCCGCTTTCGGCCCGTCGGGTAGCTGGACTTAGCGTCCCCGAGACCCGGCGGAAGGCTTCTCGCACTCCTCACCGGCGGTTTGGGCCGACGGCCGCCGAAGTGGTCGTTCGACCGGGGTGGTGCTGCCGTCAGGTCTGCCGGGCCTCGCACGCCAAGTTGCGATTCCAGGCGGGGATCTCGACCACCACGTCCCGGCTGCCGTCGGGAACGCATCGGCAGGCCAGTCGTGACCTGGTCGTCAGTCCGTAGGCCTGGTCGAGCCGGTCCTCCTCCTCCTCGCCGGGCTGGCCGCAGGCTTCAATTCCCTCCAGCACGATCACGTGGCAGGTGCTGCATGCGCATTGCCCACCGCAGGCGTGCTCAAGGTCCACTCCCCGGGTCAGGGCGATATCCAGGATCGAGGCGGGCAGGCCGTGGCCGGCAGAAGGCAGCTTGGCGGGGTCGACCGGGATCACGTGCGAGCGCTTCTGCCGGTCGATGATCGTCAGCGTGTATGGACGGGTCGGCAGCCGGGTCTGGGCCGCGAGGTGTGGGTTCTGGCCGTCCATCCCGGACCTCCTCAGGTTGGCTGGTCCTGGTTGCCGCTGACCAGAGCTTGCCGAATGCCCAGCTCGGCCAGGCGGATCGTGCTGTGTCCGAAAGCGGTCAGGGCGCCGTGCAATTCATCCAGGTTATCGGTCGTTCGGGCCAGCTCTCGCAGGGCCGCGATGTCCCGCCGAATCCGCTCCCGCTCCGCAGCTTCCAGCAGATGCCCGACTTTGGCCAGCATCTGCTCAGCCTTGTGCGTATCGAACTCCACCTGGTTGCACAGGTCGATGCGACGATGCTCCTGGATGTCGCGCCGGGCGAACTCGATGCTTTCACGGGTGATCCGTTCCACTTCCTGACGAGTCAGCCCGTGGTTGGGAATGATCTGGATGCCGGCCCGCTTGCCGCTGCGCTGCTCGGTGGCCGAGACGTTCAGAATCCCGTTGGCGTCGATCAGGAACTCCACCTGGACCTTGGGCAGGCCGGCCGGCATGGGAGGGATGCCGTCCAGCACGAACTCCCCCAGCGACCGGCAATCGGCGGCCAGCTCGCGTTCCCCCTGGAGCACGTTGAGCTTGATAGCCGTCTGCCCGTCCACGAAGGTTGTGAACATCTCGGTGGCCCGGCAGGGGATGGTCGTATTCCGCAGGATCAGCTTGGCCATCGCCCCGCCCATGGTCTCGATCCCCAGTGACAGTGGCGTCACGTCCAGCAGGAGCATGTCCGGCTGCTGTCCGGTGAGGATCGCGGCCTGGAGGGCCGCACCCAGAGCGACCACCTCGTCGGGGTTCAAGGCGGTGTAAGGCGAGCGTTGGAAGAATTCGCCCACTCGCCGGCGGACCAGCGGAACCCGGGTCGAGCCGCCCACCAGGACCACCTGGTCGATATCGGTCGGGTTCAGACGGGCATCGCGCAGAGCCGCCCGGCAAAGCTCGATCGTCCGCTCGACCAGCGGCCGCATCATGTTTTCCAGCTCGGCCCGGGTGATGGTTCGACGGTATGTTCGCCCGCGGCCCAGGTCCAGCTCCAGCGCGGCTTGCTCTTGGTCGCTGAGGCGGATCTTGACCGCCTCGGCCAAACTTCGCAGAGCCTGTCGGGTGGCCGGCGAGGTGATCGAGACCCCAAATTGCTCTTTCACTTCCTGGACCACCAGGTTGATGACCGCGTGATCGAAGTCATCGCCGCCCAGGTGGGTGTCGCCAGCCGTGCTGAGTACCTGAAACACGCCGTCCTGGAGCCGCAGGATGGAAATATCGAACGTCCCTCCGCCCAGGTCGTAAACCGCTATGGTCTGACCCTGGGACGCGGCCGACGCCGGCGAAACCGCACTCTGGCAACTGGCGATGGGCAGCCCCTGGGGCGCTGAAGGGGGCGGGCACCTGAGCTGGCCCGAGCTGGCCGGTCCGGCCGGGCGGCGCAGCCCGATGCCGTAGGCCAGCGCAGCGGCGGTCGGCTCGTTGATGATCCGGACCACCTCCAGCCCGGCCGCTACCCCCGCATCACGCGTCGCTTGCCGTTGCGAATCATCGAAATAGGCCGGAACCGTTATCACCGCCTTGTTGACCGGTCGACCCAGGTGCTTCTCGGCTCGCCGCCGTAGGGCCCGCAGGATCAGGGCCGAAATCTCCTCCGGGCTGTATGCGCGCCCCCCGATCTCGATGAGCAGCGTGTCCCGCGGCCCGGGCTTGACCGGGTAAGTCAGGAACGGCAGATCGCCTCGGATGTCCTGGAAGCCCTTGCCGATCAGCCGCTTGACCGAGTAGACGGTCGTGAGCGGGTTCTCGACCGCGTGCTGCCGGGCCGGCCAGCCCACCGTGACTTGGGGGTCGGTGTTCGCCGCAGCCGGCGCGATGCTCACCACTGACGGCAGGCGTCCGTCGCCATTCTCGTCGCGGATGATGTGCGGCCCGCTTTCGTCCGCGTAGGCCACCAGCGAGAAGGTGGTCCCCAGGTCGATGCCGACGATCACCTCCGGGGCCGTCATCCCAGTTCGTCCAACAGCTTCTGGTAGTACTTGATGCAATTGAGGGTCGCCCGAAGCTGGTCACGCAGGCGGGCGTCTCCCGGAAGCCGCCGAGCCAGGTCGTGGACCTGAGTCAGTGCCGCATCATGACCAGCTTGCACCTGTCGGCGGCAGCTCTCCAGCTTGGCTTGGTTCTGCTTCGCCTTCGCCTCCGCGATCTGCTCGCGAAGCTCGAAGGTCACTGCCAGGAAGCCCTGGGGCACATTTTTGTCGTCGGCTCCCGACCGCCCACCCAGCAGCTCCAGAAGGTATTCGGCCCGCAGCACCGGGTCGGCCAGCACCCGATGGGCCTCGTTGAGCTGGGCGCTGAGTCGCAGACTCAGCGCCGAGTCTCCGGACAAACCCTGAAGATCCGGGTGAACAGCCCGCGACAGACGGAGGTACTCCCGCTGGAGGGCATCCGTGTCCACGTCGAACCGGACCGGCAGACCCAGCAGCTCGAAGTGATTGATTCCCTCGGCGGGGTAAAGAGTGCGACAATGATCGCAGAATAGCGGAGATCGTCGGGGTGCGTCACAATTGGCGCACTTGGCTGGAGCGGCGCTGCTGGAATGGTTGCCCGCGACGTTCATGTTTCCCCACGCCACCGCCTCATGCTCGATGCCGTCTTCAGGACCGGCGGCGGTCGAATCCGACCATACTCGGCGCAGGGCTACGGGGCCGGAGTTTCCGCCTGTCTCTGACGCGCCGCTAGGCCGAGTAGCTGGCCCCGCAGCCGCAGCGCTGCTTGGCATTCGGGTTGTTGAAGGTAAACCCCTTGCTCATGATGCCGTCTTGAAAGTCGATGGTCGTGCCGCCCAGATTGCCGACCACGAAGCTCTTCAGATCACAGACGATCACGATGTCGCGCGAGAGGAACACCTCATCGGTCTCCGCCACCGGCGCCAGGCGCTCGTCTCGCAGGTCCAGCACATAACTGAGTCCACTGCATCCGCCACCCTTGACCCCGAAGTAGAGATATTGCGTCTGCGGGCTGTCGGTCCGGGCCATAAACTCGCGGACCCGCTCGGCGGCCAGCTCAGTCAGCCGAATGCCCTGGGGGTCGTCGCCGGACTTGGCCCGCTGGCGGGCCGTCACCTGGGAGCCGGCCGCCGGTCGATCGGCCGGTTGGCTGGGCGTCTTCTCGATGGTCATAAGCTGCTCACTCTGCGGACCATGCCGCGTCCGCGGGCCTCAAGCTGATCGGTGGTCCGCCCCGGCCGCGACCTGGGAACTCTGCCGGTCAGCGGCCGCACGCTTGGCCTTCAGGTCCGCGACCGCGGCCTTGATGGCATCCTCGGCCAGTACGCTGCAATGAATCTTCACCGGCGGCAAGGCCAGCTCGCGCACGATGTCCGTGTTCTTGATCTCCAGGGCCTCATCCAGCTTGCGGCCCTTGATCCATTCGGTGGCCAGCGAGCTGGAGGCGATGGCCGACCCGCAGCCGAAGGTCTTGAACTTGGCGTCCACGATGTTGTCGTCGTCATCGACCTGAATCTGGAGTTTGAGAACGTCGCCGCATTCCGGGGCGCCGACGATCCCGGTCCCCACATAGGGGCTGTTGCGGTCGAGCGAACCGACGTTACGGGGGTTCTGATAATGATCCAAGACCTTGTCGCTGTAGGTCATACCGAACTCCTCAATCGCGTCAACTTCGCCGGCCAAGCGAGCCGGTCCGGCCGAAGTCGCGCTCTTCCATCGCCATCTCGTACAAAGGGCTCAGCTCCCTCAGGCGTTGAACGGCCGAAACCACCCGCTCGATGGCATAGTCGATTTCCGCTTCGGTGTTGAACCGGCCCACCGAGAAACGGATGCTGCTGTGAGCCAGCTCATCCCCGACCCCGAGGGCCCGCAACACGTAGCTGGGCTCCAGCGAAGCGCTGGTGCAGGCCGAGCCGCTGGAGACCGCGACGTCGCTGAAGCCCATCATCAGGGCCTCGCCTTCCACGTAGGCGAAAGACATGTTCAGGTTGGTCGGCGTCCGCTCGGTCGGGTGGCCGTTCAGATATACCTGGTCGACCCGGGCCAGAATCCCCTCCCGCAGCCGGTCGCGCAGGGCGGCCAGTCGGGCCGGTTCGGTATGCATATGCAGGCGGCACAGCTCGGCCGCCTTGCCCAGCCCGACGATCCCAGGCACGTTCAGCGTGCCGGATCGCATTCCCCGTTCGTGCCCGCCCCCGTGAATGATCGGCTCGCACCGCACCCGCGGCCGTTTCCGCCGCACGTACAGGGCCCCCACCCCCTTGGGCCCGTGAATCTTGTGGGCGCTGCACGTCAGCAGATCGATCCCCATCCGTTCCACGTCGATCGGCAGCTTTCCGAAAGTCTGACAACAGTCGGTATGAAACAGGACCCCCCGCTCCTTGCACAACCTGCCGATCTGCTCGATCGGTTGCAGCGTGCCGATCTCGTTGTTTCCGTGCATGATCGACACCAGAATCGTGTCCTTCCGGATGGAGTCGGCAAGCTGCTGAAGATCAATCCGGCCGTAGCGGTCGACCGGCAGAAAGGTAACCTGGAAGCCGTGCCGCTCCAGATACTTGCACGGGTCGATCACCGCCTTGTGCTCGGTGCACTGGGTGACGATGTGCCGCCCCCGCTCCCCGTACATCCCCGCCACGCCCTTGATCGCCAGATTGTTCCCTTCGGTCGCACCGCTGGTGAAAATGATTTCCTTGGCTTCCGCACCAATCAGATCCGCGACCTGCTGCCGGGCTCTCTCCACCGCCTCCTGCGCCTCCCATCCAAAGGCGTGGTTCCGGGAGGCGGCATTGCCGAACTTTTCGCAAAAGTACGGCAACATGGCCTCCAACACCTGCGGATCGAGCGGCGTAGTGGCGTTGTTGTCCAGATAAACCTTCATGTTTCCGCTGCCGGGATTTCGCTTTCCGCACTCAGTCGGTCAAAAGCCAAATCGGCAATGGTCACCGTCCCCAGGAAACGGCGCAACCGGTTGTGAACTTTCACCACCGCCTGACGAATGAAACACTGCCCCGTCAGATCGCACTTCCGACTCTTCCGACTCGGATTGGTGCACCGAACCAGGTGTACCGGCCCCTCCACCGCCTCAATCAGCCCCGCCAGCGTCACCTGGTCGGGTGACACCGCCAACCGGTACCCCCCGCGAGCACCTCGAATCGAGGTCACATGCCCAGTACGATTCAGCCGCTTGAGCACATTCATCAGCAGCGCCAGCGGCACCGAATGCTCGGCGGCTATCTCGCGGGCACTGACCACACCCGGCGCTGCCCGGGCCAGATGACACAGGGCGATCATTGCGTACTCAGTTTTCCGGGTCAGCGTAAGCATCTGCTTCTCCGCGCCGCTAACTGAATATAGCATCGGCCCGGTCCGATTTCAAATCGCCAGTTGGGGATGGGCCGATAATAACGCCGGACTCGGCCCATCCAAAACCGCTCCCGGCCCCCGTTGACATAGCTTGCAACGGCCGGCCCGGCGGCCCTTACCGGGGTGCCGAGTTAAACTGTCAAATATGGCGGGAGAGCAAAGAGCGGTACTGGCGGCCGGGCCGCGGCGGCACTTCCTGGTTCTGGCCCGATTCCGGGCAGCTCAATTGCGCAACATGCTGGATCAGCAGTTGCGGGATGCCCCGGTCCGCTCCTTTGTGATCGTCATTCTCCTGCTGGTGATCTGGGCTGCCCTGTATTGGGTTCTGACCCAGGTGTTGCGTCAGGTCGGCCGATTCGAGCTGGTCGCTTTGGTCGCCCGGCAGCAGATTTTCATCCATTTTTTCCTGGTACTGGCGGTGATGCTCGCGTTTTCCAACGCCATTCTGGCGTTCGGGAGTCTGTTCGGGCGGGAGGAAGCGGGCTACCTGCTGGCCCTGCCCGCACCGGCCCGGCAGGTAGTAACTCTCAAGTGGCTGGAAGGCATGCTGCTGTCGAGCTGGTCTTTTCTGCTGCTGGGGGTTCCGCTGATGCTGGCAGTGGCCGCCAATACGGACGTTGAATGGTATTACTACCCGCTGTTCGTAGGACATTTTCTGGGCTTCGTCATCATCCCGGCCACCCTGGGTTTGCTGGCCGCCTGGGCAGTTGCCCGGTGGGCCCCACGTCGGCCATTGAAGGTTGCGCTGTGGTGCGGCGGCCTGGTGGTACTTGCGGCGGCGGTCTGGACCGGCAGCCTGCTGGGTCAGGCCGAACTCTCCGATCAGTGGTTGCGAAGCTTGCATCGACAGCTCAGCCTCGCCCAGCAGCCGCTGCTGCCCACCACCTGGAGCGCCAAAGGCATCTTCGCCGCCATCGAACGCAGGGCCGACATCAGCCTGACCTATTTGGCCGCCGTCTTGGCCAACGGTGGCTTTTTCAGTTGGCTGACGGTCAACATCCTCGGGCGTAGCTGGGCGGAGACCTACAGCCGGGCCCAGCAGGGGCGGACCGCCGGCCGCATCCGTCAGGGCTGGATCACTTCTGCCGCCTGCTCACTTCTGTTTCCTTACCTGCCCGCCCGACTGCGCACCATGATGCTCAAGGACCTGCGCGGCTTCGCCCGCGACCCGATTCAGTGGACCCAGATGGCCATCATGCTGGGCCTGCTGGTCATTTATGCCCTGAATCTCAAGCGGCTGCCGGTCGACTTGGGCAGTCCGGGAATACGAGCGGTGGTGGCATTCCTGAATCTGATCACGGTGAGCCTGATCCTGGCCACATTCACCGGCCGGTTTGTCTTCCCACTGCTGTCGCTGGAAAGCCAGCAGCTCTGGCTGCTGGGCCTGCTGCCCGGCCGGCGATCCGAGGTCTTGCTGGTCAAGTTCCTCTTCTCGCTGACCGTGACCGGGCTGTCGGCTTTCGTGGTGATGGGGCTGGCCACCCGGGCCCTGGATCTGCCCCGCGACTGGGCGGGACTGCAACTGGCGACCGCTCTGGCCATCTGCATAGGGCTCTCCGGGCTGTCGGTCGGGCTGGGAGCGCGTTTCCCGGTCCTGGGCCAACGCAACCCGGCCCGCATCGCTTCCGGCTTCGGCGGGACCTTCAACCTCATCGCCAGTATGCTGTTTGTGGCGGTAGAGGTGATCGGGGCGGGCTGGTTTGGGTTGGTCCGGGCGGCGCGCGACCTGCCGGTCATGGAGGAGATTCGCGTGCCGCTGTGGCTTCTACCGGCTCTGGTGGGGTTGGCGGTATTGGTTGCCGCGGTGAGCCTTCGCATCGGTGCCCGACACTTCGAGCGTCTGGAAGTTTGAAGCTCGTTATCGGCACGCTGGCGTCGGCGACTGACGGTAACGTCAATTCCCGTGTGTAATTGTTGCGGGTTAAGAAGGGCATTTCAGGCCACACCGCGGACCTCCCGGAATTCTTTGCAGACCCGCGTGGCGTACTTGGCGTTGTAGTACGCCACCAGACCGTACACGATCCGC
>CAYZXK010000171.1:0-14465 GCA_964482395.1 uncultured Planctomycetales bacterium
GCCATGCACGCCAACCCCGGATACCGCGGCATCATGGCCCCGACCACCCTGCACATGCGCTATCTGCTGGAGGACGTTCCCGCCAGCCTGGTCCCGATGGCCAGCCTGGGGCAGATGCTGGGCGTGGCCACGCCGGCCATGAACGCGGTCATCGACATGGCCGGGGCGTTGCTCGGAATGGATTTCCGCCAGGAGGGACGAACGGTCGAGCGGTTGGGTATTCAAGGAATGTCCGTGCGCGAGCTACGCCTGCTGGCCATCGGGGAGGAGGAGCCGTCACGATGAAAGGCTTGGCGCTCGGTGCCACGATCGGCGACTGCGTTCATTCAGCCGGCCTGCTCGCCTTCCTGCGCCTGGCCGAAGCGGAAGGGTACGCAACCCGGTTTCTCGGAATGCGACTGACTCCCGCCAGAATCGCCGCGGAGGTCGCACGCCAGAAGCCCGACCTGGTGGCTATCGGCTACCGGTTGACACCCGAGGCTCTACCAGCGCTTTTGGCCGAACTGAAAACCGCCCTGCCGCCGGGACTGACCGAGCCCACCCGCTTCGTCTTCGGCGGCACGCCGCCGGCCGCACGGGTCGCCGCCCAGTCCGGGCTGTTTGCCCGGACCTTCTCCGGCGGGGAGACCGTTGAAGAGATCCGCGATTTTCTGGCCGGCGGCGGAAAGACTGCGGCCCGGCGGCTGCCCGCTCAAACCCTGGTCGAGCGGATCACCGAGCGAGCCCCGTTTCCGCTAATCCGCCACCACTTCGGCCGGCCCACCGTGGAGGAAACCGTCGTCGGCGCGCGGGAGATCGCCCTGGCCGGGGCCTTGGATGTGCTCTCCATCGGACCGGATCAAAACGCCCAGGAACATTTCTTCCACCCCGACGAAATGGATCCGCGTCAGCACGGTGCTGGTGGAGTACCGCTGCGGCGGGAAGAGGACCTGATAGCTATTCACCAGGCCACCCGCTGCGGCAACTACCCCCTGCTGCGTTGCTATGCCGGCACACGCGACCTGGAACGCTGGGCGGAGATGAGCCTGCGCACGATCAACAACGCCTGGGCGGCCATCCCGCTCACCTGGTACAGCCGCCTCGACGGCCGCTCTCAGCGCCTATTACCCCAGGCCATCGCCGAGAACGTGCGGGTGATGGCCTGGTATGCCCAGCGCGGCGTTCCCGTGGAGGTGAATGAATCGCACCACTGGAGCATGCGCGGTGCCCCGGACGCCATAGCCGTCGCCATGGCCTTCCTGGCCGCATACAACGCTAAGCGCGCCGGCGTGCGGCACTATGTCGCCCAGTACATGTTCGACACGCCCACCGGAATCACGCCCCGAATGGACCTGGCCAAGATGCTGGCCAAGCAGCAGCTCATCGACGAGTTGGCTGACCCGGAGTTCACCGTCTTCCGCGAGGTCCGTGCCGGACTCGCCAGCCTCTCCCCGCGGCCGAACCTGGCCAAGGGGCAAATGGCGGCCTCCGGGGTGATCTCGCTGGCTCTGCGGCCGCA
The DNA here is from genome assembly GCA_964482395.1 of uncultured Planctomycetales bacterium. GTDB lineage: Bacteria > Planctomycetota > Phycisphaerae > UBA1845 > Fen-1342 > CAYZXK01. Next base: position 1,499 of record CAYZXK010000171.1, read on the forward strand.
CATCTTTCACGTGGTGGGCTTCAGCGAGGGCGACCATGCCGCGACCGCCCCCGAGGTCATCGAGAGCTGCGAGATTGCCCAAGGCGTCATCGCTCGCGCGCTGGACGGACTTCCCGATTTCGCCGCCGACCCGACCGTACGGCAGCGTACCGCACAACTGGTGTCAGACGCGCGCTGCCTGCTGGAAGCCATTCGGCGACTCGGTCCGCGCAGCACTGACCCCTGGGCGGACGCCGGCGTACTGACGCTGGCAGTTGAACGCGGGCTGCTGGACGCCCCCGCACTGGTGAGCAACCCCCACGCCCGCGGTCAGCTCCTCACCGCCGTCTTGGACGGCGCTTGCCGAACTATCGACGCCGACACCGGAACCGAACTGACTGAGCCGCAGCGCCTTCGGAGGATCGGAGCATGGCAGGAATAGCCGGAATCGCGCAGCCCGGATGCACCACCCAGGTCGAACGCATGCTCGACCGGCTGACTCATCGCGGTCGCGCCGGTCGAACCGTCGTCGAGGTGCAGGGGACAACCCTGGGCGTTGTCTGGAACGCGGCTCAACCGGCCTCCCCCGCTGAGATCCTCGCTCGCTACGCAGTGTACGATGCCTGGGATCAATCTCGGTCGGCCACGGCCCGAGTCACCGGCCGCGGCCTGGTGCTGGAGCGCGACCGGCTGGGTATCGCACCGCTCTACTACGGTCGCACCAGCGACGGCGCTCTGTGCTTCGCCTCGGAGGTCAAGGCCCTGCTGGAAGTAACCCGGGAGATTCGTGAGCTGCCGCCCGGCTCCCGTTACGACGGTCGAAAACTGGAACTCTCCCACGGTCTTGACTATCTACCCCCGCCCGCCCAGCCGCCGGAAGCGGTGGCCGCCGAGCTGCGCCGGCGTCTGACCGGCGCCGTCGAGCGAGCCCTGGCCCAATTTGCCGACGGCGCGGGCGCTTGGCTTTCAGGCGGCCTGGACTCCAGCGCGATCGTTGCCGTGGCGCGACCGCGGGTCCGCCAGCTACACTTTTGCGGCCGGCCTGTTCGGCGCCCCAGACTTGGAACACGCACGGCTGGTCGCTGAGCACCTGCAAACCGTTCATCACGAGGTGATCGTCAGCCCAAAGGAGCTGTTCGCCGCCCTTTCCCGCGTGATCTACCACCTTGAGTCCTTCGACGCCCTGCTCGTGCGCTCCAGCATCATCAACTTCCTCGCGGCCCAGCAGGCCGCCAACTACGTGCCCCTGGTTCTGTCGGGCGAAGGCGGCGACGAGCTGTTTGCCGGGTACGACTACCTCGCTGGCCTCCCGCCGGATCAACTCGCCGCCGAGCTGCTGGATATCACCGGCCGCCTGCACAATACCGCCTTGCAGCGCGTGGACCGCTGCGCCGCGGCCCACGGTTTGCTGGCAAACGTGCCCTTCCTGGAGCCCACGGTGATGGAGTACGCGCTTGCCATCCCGACGGCGTACAAGCTCCGCGACGGCGTCGCCAAGTGGATTCTACGCCGCGCCGTCGAAGACCTGCTGCCCGAGCTGATCCTTCGTCGCAAGAAGGCCAAGTTCTGGGAGGGCGCGGGCGTTGGTGAGCGCCTGGCTGAGCACGCCGAGGCGACCATCACCGACGCCGACTTCCGGCGCGAGCGCCGGTTGCCCAACGGCTGGGAGATCGGCAGCAAAGAGGAACTCATGTACTACCGGGTTTTCTGCCAGCACTTTGGGCGGGTTGAGGATCTGGATTGGATGGGACGGACTAAGTGCCTCAGGCCGCTGGCAACCCGCCCGCAGTCGGATAGTCCCCGTCTGCCGTGAAGCTCGCCCGCCGCTACGGGCGCCGGAGCACGGGCGACGATGCTGATCTATCGCTTGTAGAAATTCCACAACCCGTGCGTGGTGTAGTAACCGGGTGCCATCTCGCGCGGGAAGTCGTACTCGCTTTCGCCGGTCTTCAGGTCCACGAGCGGTACACAGGGATATCCGTTGCCGTTGTGGACGTAAGAGGGGTTCACAAAGAGCGGCTCGCCGGGATACCAGATGAAATAGTGGGAAGTGTTCACCGGCTGCGGTGAAGACACCCGGTACCACAGTCGCTCAACGTGGCCATCGACGAAAAGGGCGTTGGCGCTAGGCCCGGGATGGCGCCAGTCGACCATGTTGTCGTACTGAGTCGGGTAGCTCCAGTGGTGGCCCTGCGTGACCGTGCCGCTGAGGTTGTAGATCGTGCTGCACGTGCTGTCGGCGGCCAGCACCCGCTGCCCTTCATACCGCTCATGATCTTCCAACTGGCGGGGAATCGAACCCGGGGAACCGTAGCTGGACTGCCGCTTCCAGGCGCCGCCGGACATCGGCACATTGATCCCGTAACTGTAATCGTTGCCCCACACGTTCTTCGGCCCGGGATATAACACTCGCTGCAATTCGCCCCGCTGTGAGTTGATCCAGCCGGGTCGCGGATCCTCCGGGCAAAAGCCGCCGGCACGCTCGAACAGCTCCCGCTGCACCAGAACGTCGATCCACACGTACCGGACCGGCGACGCGGCGTCGTCCCACGCGGGATAGTACATGTGTTCGCTGCGTGCTTCAGCCAGTGATCGGCCGATCTGGTTGAGGTTGTGCGCGCAGACCACACGGTTGGCTTCTTTCTTCGCGGCCTGCAATGGTGGCAGCAATAGTGACATCAGCAGGGCCATGATGCCGATTACGACCAGCAATTCGGCAATCGAAAAGCCCCGCGCCCCCCGGCGCCGACGGCAGATTGTGCGACTGGACAGTCGCATAGCGTGCCTGTCACACTGGCCGAGTTTCGCCCGGCGTATTCGGCGTGCGTCTCCACACACGCCGCACAGTCTAAACACGTCCCGCCGCCATCCCTGGCAAGGACGACACGTCAGGCGTGGCTAGCTGCCGCGCCTGACAATATCGGATCATATCCTATCCACCCTTAAGAATAAACCATCCGGCCGGCGGCCGCAAGCTTTTTCCGGCCGACTGTTCCCTGGCAGCGTGCCGCTTCGAGCGTTCGGGCTTGCCCCGGGCAAGCTCGCGGAGTCCTCCCGCAAGCGGCGTCTTGTTAAGCCCTGCCGGCCTGTCAAACCGAAGCGGCCGCCTGTGTTCGAGCCGTTTTCAGGTGGCTTTTAAGGCGCCTATTATCGGACCTTCACGCTTGTTTGTCTCGCAAACGCTAGTTCCGGGCGTTTAGCGGCTGTGCTGTTGATATCAGACTATCAAGTTAACCAGCCGGCCAGGAACCACTATGCTTCGTTTGACGGGGCGTCCCGCCAGTTCCCGGCTGACCGGCTCGAGGGATTGGGCCACGTGGATGACCTGCTCTTGCGGAGCGTCGGCTGAGACGGTTATCCGTCCCCGGAGTTTCCCGTTGACCTGGACTGCCAGCTCGACAAGTTCATCGCGGACCAGGGCCGGGTCGTAGGTAGGCCAGGGCTCGTTGGCCAGGGAGCGGGCGTGGCCCAGGCGCTCCCACAACTCCTCGCAGATATGGGGAGCCATCGGCGAGAGGAGCAGTATAAAGCGCTCGATCTGGTCGCGGCCCACGCTTGGCGCTTTGCTTGCCTGGTTGACCCACACGATCATCTGGGCGATCGCGGTGTTGTACGCCAGTCGCTCGATGTCCTCGGTCACCTTCTTGATGGTCTTGTGGAGGGAGCGTTCCAGGGACGGATTGCGTTGATCGGTCAATTTGGGGTTCAGGCCCGGGGTTGGGGGTTGCCCCTCGGTTGGCGCCGGCACGACCAGTCGCCAGACCCGCTGGAGGAAGCGGTGCACGCCGATGATGTCGTTGGTATTCCAGGGCTTGCCCTTTTCCAGCGGCCCCATGTACATCTCATAGAGGCGCAGGGTGTCGGCACCGTATTCCTGGACGATCGCGTCGGGGTTGATGACGTTCTTGAGAGATTTGGACATCTTCTCCACGGTGACGGAGAGTCGCTCTCCGGTCCGCCGATGGAACGCCTGTTCGCCACGGATTTCGACTTCATCGTGGCTTACGCAGACCCCGCGTGAGTCCCGGTAGGTATATGACTGAATCATGCCCTGGTTGAACAGCTTGTGGAACGGCTCGGGGGTAGAAACGTAGCCGAGGTCGTAGAGGACCTTGTGCCAGAAGCGGGCGTAGAGCAGGTGCAGGACGGCGTGTTCAGCGCCGCCCACGTACAGGTCGACACCGCCGATCCGGGCCGTTCCGTCCGGGTTGCGACCTCCCATCCAGTAGCGCTCGACCTGGGGGTCGATCAGGGCCTGCGGGTTGCGGGGGTCGCAGAAGCGGAGGTAATACCAGCAGGAGCCGGCCCACTGGGGCATAGTGTTGACTTCTCGCCGCAGCGTCTGGCCGTCGCGGGTGACGGTGAGCCAGTCGGTGGCGCGTGAGAGCGGGGTTTGCGGCTCGGCCAAGGGGTCATCGCTGGCCACGGGGCGGAAATCGTCGATCTCCGGCAGCGTGACCGGCAGTTCGGATTCAGGCACCGGAACGATCCGTCCATCCTGGCGGTAAAGGATAGGGAACGGCTCGCCCCAGTAGCGTTGTCGGGAGAAAAGCCAGTCGCGGAGCTTATACTGGACCGTTCCCTCGCCCAGGCCCTGCTCTTCCAGCCACTGGATCATGCGTCGCTTGGCCTGGGGGGTGGACAGGCCGTTAAGGACGCACTGGCCGGCAAAGTGTGGCTCGTGGTCGGGGGGCGAGTTAACCGCGACGCCGTCGCCGACGAAACCTCGCCAGTCTATTCCGGGCGGCGGCTCGACCACCTTGACGACGTCTAGTCCGAACTTCTGTGCGAATTCCAGGTCCCGGGTGTCGTGCGCGGGCACGGCCATTATCGAGCCGGTGCCATAGCTGATCAGAACGTAGTCGGCTACCCAGATCGGCACCCGTTTGCGGTTGACCGGGTTGATCGCGTAGCCCCCGGTGAAAACGCCGGTCTTGGTCTTGGTATCGGCGGTACGGTCCAGGTCGGATCGCTGCTTGGCCTGATTGACGTAGGCCAGGACTTCTTCCTGCCGCTCGGGCGTGGTGATGATGGGGACCAGCCGATGCTCGGGGGCCAGCACCATGTAAGTGGCGCCGAAGAGCGTGTCCGGGCGGGTAGTGAAGACGCGGATGGTCTGCCCGGCCGCCGGGCCCTGACCGTCGATGGCGAAGTCGACGTATGCTCCCTCGCTCCGGCCGATCCAGTTCCGCTGCATCAGCTTGATCGGCTCGGGCCAGTCCAGGGACTCCAGGTCGGCCAGCAGTCGCTCGGCGTATTCGGTGATGCGCAGCATCCATTGGCGCAGCGGCCGCCGATACACCGGATAGTCCCCCCGCTCGCTGCGGCCCTCATTGGTGACTTCCTCGTTGGAAAGCACCGTGCCCAGGGCCGGGCACCAGTTGACCGGCACCTCCGCCAGGTAGGCCAGGCGATGTTCAGCCTGGTATGCATCCACCGCCTCTGGACCCTGGGCCTGGACGTGCGGCGGTATGGGCAGGGTCTCGATCGGACGGGCCGCTCCTACGACCGACCGTCCGTCCCGATCGACCCACCGCCACTCCGGGTCATACCAGGAATTGTAGATTTTCAGGAAGATCCACTGGGTCCAGCGATAGTACTCCTCGTCGCAGGTTGCCAGCTCGCGATCCCAGTCGTATGCCAGACCGAGCATCTTCAACTGGCGCTTGTAGGTAGCGATATTGCGCTGGGTAGTCAGGCGGGGGTGTACGCCGGTCTCGACCGCGAACTGCTCGGCCGGCAGACCGAAGGCGTCCCAGCCCATGGGATGCAGGACGTTGTATCCGCGCATCCGCAGGAAGCGGGCCATTATGTCCGAGGCGATGTATCCTAGCGGATGGCCGACGTGCAGCCCGGCGCCCGAGGGGTAGGGGAAGAAGTCCAGCACATAGAACTTGCGCGCCTCGCTGCCTGGCGAGCCCGGGTTGGCTGCCCGGAAGGTCTTGTGCTCGTCCCAGTATCGCTGCCACTTGGGCTCGATCTCGCGGAAAGCGTACTGGTTGCTCATGGCCTGCCGACCCCTCCACGCCGCTCAGCGTGCCATGGGCTGAAAGCCGGGATCCATTACAAACCCGGTGCGGAGCCTCAGGTTTTCCGCCGCGGTCCACTCGCTCCGGAAACGCCGCAGTAGTTCCCAGTCCGAGCTATGCAGCGACTGGTCCAGTTGGGCCTCGAAGCTGCCCTCGTAGAGCGGATTGACGGTTATCACTTCCGCCACTATCCACCGGTGCTGGCTGGCCAGCGGCAGCGCAGCCGCGCGGAACGGCTCAGCTTCGCTGACGGGTGCCTGAGTCAGCTCGAAGAGCTTCTGCGGCAACTCGGCCACCCGCCCGACCTTCTGCAAGAAGGGCGTCTTGCGAGTGATTTTCGAGGCGGGCGTGAACGGTTCCAGATTCTGCACATATTGTGGCCGAAGCGGGGGCGAAGCGGCGTCGGCCGGCTGACTGGCCGCCTGTTCTGCCGCCGCCAGAATCTGTTTCAACTCCTCGGCCTCCGCCACCGCAGCCGGCAGCCCCACCGCCCGAGCTCGGTCGGCCAGGGCTTGTGCATACTGGCCGGCCAGCTCGTGGGCCCGCGTCAGCTTCCAGTCTTCAACCACCCGGTTGCGCAAAGCATCGAGCGATTCCGGCGGGGCACTTGGGGCCACCGCGACCACTCGGAACAGATAAGCCTGGTACGGGATGTTGCTGCCAGTGCGGGGGTCGCGCTTGGTGGTCAGTACGACGGGGGCCGGCTCCATCAGATTGAGGACCGGCTTGCCGTCGCCGGGATCCTTCTCCAGCAGGCCCTTCACCCGCATCGCCAGCTCAGCAACCCCGATGGTCTGCTGACCCATGCGGAAGCCGGCTTGCCCGATTCCCGGCAGGGCGGCCAGCTCCTCGGCGCTCCGCAGACCGGTCCGGTGGTACTCGACTGGGTGGGCTGCGGAGAAACGCGTTTTCAATTCCTCAAAGCTCACCATTTGGCCGCTCGGCGTGGCCGCGAAGCCGCTGGCCTCGCGGGGCATCGCTGCCCACGGCTGATGGGCCTCCAGGTACATGTCGTTTACCAAACCCTGAGCGACTTCGATCGCTCGGACCTGCCGAAAGTCCTCCCGAACCCGATCCTGAGCTTCCTCGAAAGTCATGGGGACTTGGGGAACCTGGCCGCCGACCGGCTGGGTGGCCTGCGGGTCGGGCTTGGTGTAGCGATGGGCGTTCTCTTCGAAGAACCGCCGAGCCTGAACGGCCTGGATGGTGATTTCGTTCTGAACTTTTTGTGGATCAACCGTCAAATATTCCAGGTCTACCCGGTCGGGAAGGAGGTAGCCATACCGAAGCTCCTGTTCGGTGTGGGCGGGCGCCCGGCCCTTGCATTCCTCGAAGAAGGCCTGCAACTGCTCCTCGCTCGGCTCCTCCACCAGGTGCAGAAACGCCCGGTCGTCGATAATCGAGAGCTGAGCGACTACGTCCTCGGTCCGGTCGCGGTAAGCCAGTTGCTCCCGGGGCAGGGAATTGACCAGGGCGCTGGTCTGCAAAGCGATCAGTCGCTGCACCGCCAGCCAGCGCCCGATCACGTCGTAGATGTCGTTGTAGCTGCGGTGGACGGCCCGCTGGATGTTTTGCAGGTGCTCGTCGGTCAACCCGAGTTGGAGCAGCCCGGTCTTGACCTCCTCCCGCCCGACTCGCACTCCCAGACGCCGGGCTTCCTCCATCAGCAAGTAGTAATCCAGGACTGCTTCCTCGGTGGCTCGGGGGGCCAGTCCGGCCCGGGCCAATACCGCCAGGTCGGCATGCACCCGTTCCAGGTCGCGGTCGGTGATCTTGCGTCCGAAAGCCGTGCCCCACTTGCGGTTGAGTCTGCGCTCCGGTCCGCCCAGTTGCGTGATGGTATTGGGGATCAGGAAGGCCACCAGCAGCAGCGCCATGAAGATCATGAGCAGAGTGCGGCTGTTGGCGCGGATGAATTTTCTGATTCTCATGGCGGCGTATCCTGAATCACACTGCCCGGTTCCTGGTGTCAGATCGCCCAGGGCACGGAAACCCTTATCATACGGCCTGCCGGGGCAAGTACAAGCAGCCACTCATGGCCAGCCGCTGGGGTCTGACCGACGTCGGTCGGGCCGGCAAGCGCCCCACTCCGCCTCCGGCTGGCCGGCGGCCATAAGGGGCGGTTGGGCGGATGCCGCCCAAAAAGACTGGCTCCGGGCCCCAGGGCCCAGAGCCAGTCGCTGGTGGCTTGTCAGCGGTGCCCGCCCGCAGTTCCAACCGGGCGCTACGCCCGGGGGTGGGACTTGTCGTAGCTCTCCTTGACGGTCTCCCCGCTGAGGTGCGTGTAAATCTGCGTGGTGCTCAGGCTCTGGTGTCCGAGCATCTGCTGCACGCTGCGCAGGTCGGCTCCGCGACGCAGCATGTGGGTGGCGAAGCTGTGCCGCAGCGTGTGCGGGCTGACCGACAGGTCCAGCCCGGCCTCCAGCAGGTACTTGTCCAGCTTCCGGCGGACACTGCGGGTGCTCAAGCGCTGCCCGTGCTTGTTGATGAACAGGGCCTCGCTGTCGAAGGTGGCCGCCCGCGGGTCGTTCCGGCGCATGTCCAAAAAGTGCAGGATGGTCTTCACCGCTCCCGGACCCAGCGGGATCACCCGTCGCTTCTTGCCCTTGCCGGCCACCCGGACCACGTTGCTAGTCAGGTCGACGTCCGAAACATCCAGCGCGATGAGCTCGCTGACCCGCATCCCGGTGGAGTAGAGGGTCTCCAGCATGGCCCGGTCGCGAGCTCCCAGCAGGGTGGTGGTGTCCGGGTTGGACAGCAGTCGCTCGATCTGCTCGACCTCCAGACACTTGGGAAGCCGCTTATCCTGCTTGGGCGTGCGGATCGGCGCCACCGGGTTGCTGGACAGATAGCCGCGGCGGACCAGAAACTTGTAGAACGACCGCAGGGTCGCCAGTTTCCGTGCCACCGTGCTCTTGCAGTAGTTATGCTCCCGCAGTTCTGACATCAGAGCCCGGACGTCATCGGTCTGCACCTGGAGCAGCAGCCGGTTCAGCTCCTCGCTGCCAACTCCCGGCGGCGGAGCCAGCTTCGACATGTCTTCCATCTTGCCCCCGCCGTTGCCACCCTCCCGGCCGCCTGGCTGGAGCCCAGCCTGGACCCGTTTGCACAGGTAGCCGCAGAACTGCTGGAGGTCGGCCGCGTAGCACTTGGCAGTATGCGGCGAGAAGTGCCGTTCTGCCCGCAGATAGTTGATGAACTGTTGGACAAGGCTGGCTTGCTCACTCATACGCTCACCACCTTCGGCGAGGATGGTTGGTTCAGTTATGCCGCTGGGTGCATTGGTGTCCGACATCACGCAAGCCCTATTCTCATGGGTCCTGACCGCGTTACACCTCTTCCAGGGCCACAGCGCTATCCAGATCGCGGGACAGATGCTGGCCGAGCTGGTAGCTCAGCACCGCCGCATCAAACCAATCGAACTCGCTGTCGGGGTCGTTAGCCAGCGCGACCAGGGCCCCAAGCAGCTCCGACTCGCAGCCCGGGTAGTAGCGGAACACGAACCGGTGCGGCCCCTTGACCATGCTCAAGCAGCGTTGTGCCGGACTCATCGGTTCGCCTCGTCTGGCTGGCTGGGCATGCGATCCCGCGTGTCTAGCGACAGCATCGTCCGAATCGTGGCCCAACTTGCGTAACGCATGTACAGCGTCTGCGATTGGATATACCTTCTCCAGCCATATGGACTCTGGTGCCCATCTCGCCTGGCCGCGAAGCCGCGGATATCCTTCACAACTTCCTGATCCGACGCGTCGTATACCTTTTGCACCTGCCAAAGCGGCCCGCTGGCCTGGTCTGATAACAATGACCTCTGGCCGCCCGAGCTATCGGACGCCCCGGCCAGCTCGGTCACCGTCTGCTCGGACTGCGGATTGGCCGAATACCACTGCATGATCAATCCGACCACCGGCGGCGGGTACGGATCATACTCCGTCACCGCAACCACGATAGTTGCGTCGGCGCCCAGGGCCTGAGCCAGTCGGACCGCATCCTGGGCCGTCTCTATGCTCTGCTTGCCCTGACGATCAAGTTCTGCCAGGGCCAGATTGACCGGAATTACCGCGATACCTTCGAAAGAAAGGAACTCCGACGCGATCAGATCTGTCACCTTCAGCGGATCGAAGTCGAGGCTGCCGCTGAGGTTGAGAACTGGGGCCACGGCCAGGACGCGGGTTCGTGGGCTGCTTTGTTCCACCCCGCGGTTTTGCTGTACGCAGCCGGCGAGGATGGCCAAGGCTAGAACTGCCGTCAGCCGAGGGTGTTGATTGGCGGCTTGGTTCGCTGCGGCCATCCCGGCACCGCTGCACGCGGCCTGGCTGGCCCGCCGTTTTATTATAGCGGACAAGTCAAACCGGGAAGGTTTCTGCCGGGGACTAGCGGCTCCCCGTGAGCCTTCTCGCTCTGAATCAACCGGTTTTCCGCCGCCGGCCATAGGGTTTTTACGCCCTCCGCTCTACCGCCTGGATTACGTAACTGGCTGTGGCGGTGGCACTTATAGAAACAAGCCCCATCGCTGCCCGCTCGCCTGCCAGCCACACCGACTTATCGGAGCTTGGCCGAGCCCGGATTAATCCGATGTGGCTAAAAGCGCGTGATGTACCGGCTGTCTGACCAGAACGATGGTGTGGTCCGGGACGGTTGGATACGCGCTAGCGCGTCCAGAACCGTCTGAGCCGTAAGGAGTTCGGGCAACACGATCGGCTGGTCGGGCCGGCCGGGCGGCAGCACCACGTTCAACGGAACCCCGTTGCGGCCGTGGCGCTGTAACTCACTTTGCATCTGGGGATTGAAACGCGTGAAATCGGCCCTGATCGGGTAGATGCCGAGCCGGGCGAACTCCCGGGACACCCGCTCGCTCTCCAGGACCAGCTTCTTGTTGGTTTGGCAAGTCAGGCACCATTCAGCGGTGTAATCGACGTAGACTGCGTAGCCCTGGGCCGAGAGCCGCTCGGCGATCCCCGGTTCCCAGTCCTGCCAGGGAATGCGGGTCGCTTTTCTGGAAAACACCTCGAAGCTGACCCAGCCCCCGCCGACGGTGACACCCATCGCCATAGTGAGCAGCGTGACGCTCCGTCGGCGGCTGTCGCTCAGCGTGATTTTGCCCAGCAGCCAGCAGCCCAGGCTCACTGAGCACAGCAGGCCTAGCGTGCCCAGCATCTGCTCCGGGTCTACCGTCCGGATCAGAATTGAGAGCAGCCACAGCACCACCCCGACCAGGATGAACCCGACGGCCTGTTTGAAAGTGACCATCCATGGGCCGGGCTTGGGCAGGTAGCGCAGCCACGCCGGAAAGGCAGTCAGGAGGACATAGGGGGCCGCGAAGCCGACGCCGACAACCATTATCCCAGTAGCGGCGGTCGGCGACGGCAGCCGCGACAGTACTCCCACGGCGCTGCCCAGGAACGGTCCTACGCAGGGCGTGGCCAGGAGGGTAGTCATTACCCCGCTGAAGAAAGCGCCCGCGTAACCCTCTTTCGAGGCCGCGGCGCTGGCCGCATCGGCAGCCGCGCCAGGCAACTGGAGCTCATACACGCCCAGCAAGCTCAGCGCGAAAGCGAATACTACCGCCGACAGGCCGATAAGAAACTCCGGCCGCTGCATCAGACCGCCCCAGGCCAGCCGAAATGTGACCATCAGAAACGCGAGCACCGCGAAGCTCGCCAGGATTCCCGCCGCGTAGACCAGTCCCATGCGCAGCACGCGGCGCGGGTCGTCTCCGGCCTGTCGCACAAAGCCGAACACCTTGAGCGAGATCACCGGCAGCACGCAGGGCATCACATTCAGGATTACGCCGCCAATCAAAGCGAACAGGAATACTACCGGCAGCGACCGCTCGGCAGGTGCAGGTTGAGCCGGCCCGGGCCCAACCGGAGTCAGCCCGGCCACCAGCGGATCCGGGTTGGCGACGGCCGCTTGCCCGGCTGGCAGCACGTCGAACTCCACACTGCCGGTGGCCAACATCGGCGGGTAGCAGACCCCGCCGTCCCGGCAGGCCTGGTACTGAAAAAGTACGCTCAGTCGGACGCGGCCCGGCTTGAAATCCAGGTCATCGACGACAAACGGCGTTCGAATGAGCACCTGACCGGCCTGCTCCCGGACGCGGCCCAAGTCCTTCACCTCGTGGATGCGGGGGAGCGGCCAGGCTTGATTACCCTTTTCGAGCTTGATTCCATCGTGGGCCTGGATGAACAAGCGCGACGGAACCAGGTCCGGCACGCCGGGATCGCGATCCTGAATGTGGTGTCCCGGCCGGACGCGGATTTCCGCCACCAGCTCTGACGGCTGGCCGATCGGAACCGCTGTGTGCCGCGCCAGCACCCGACTGCCCTCAAGATATTCGGCTTTCTCCAGCGGCCGCGGAATGGAAGCCCGGGCCTTGCGGAAGAACTCCTCGTTGGCCGGCGGGGGAGGTTCGGAAGCGACCTTCAGCGTCAGGGTGGCCTCGGCCCGCACCGGCAAACACAGCTCCTTGCAGGCCAGGGCGAAAACTTGTGCTTTTATCGGGATCGCGTCGGTGGCAGCGTCCGGGACCAGCTCCAGGGTGGTCAGTACCGTGATGCGGCCGGATAGGGCGAGGTATTCCAGGTCGTATTCCTTGCCCAGGTAAGGTGCTGGGAATTGAAGTTCGCCGACCGTGAGGCCGGGCGGGAGTTCGAAAGTGACGGTCGTGGGTGCGCCCGTATCCAGGATAATAGGGTGATAGATGTGCCAGCCTTTCTCGATCTCCAGTTCGATGGCCAGTTCGGTCTGGCCGCCGGGCTGAATCCATTGGTGAGCGGCGTAGAGTCGGGCTGAGAACTTCGGGGAGGCAGCCGGCTGGAACAACAGGATAACCGGAATCAACAGAAGCGCTGAGAACATAGCTGCAATTCCTGCTCCTGGCCGGCGGGCTGGACGGAAGCTAGCCGCCGGTCCAGGCAGTATACCCGCCTGCCAAAAAGAGTGCTGGTTCGGGGCAGGGG